>NZ_SMSC01000152.1:0-447 GCF_004359955.1 Candidatus Thiosymbion oneisti | reverse complement strand
CCCGGCCAGTCAGTGCCAGGATTGCCCGCTGAAGGCGGTATGCCTGCCCGACTCCGGCGCCCCGCGCAGTATTTACCGCAGCGAGCACGCCCAGGTGGTCGAGACCCATCGGCAACGGATGGCTGAACAGGGGGCCACACGAATGCGCCAGCGCGCCGGTTTGGTCGAACACCCCTTCGGTCCCTCAAGCGCTGGTTCGGTTGGGATCACTTCCTGGTGCGTGGCTTCAAGAAGGTCCGCGCTGAGATGAGCCTGATGGTGCTGGGCTACAACCTGCTCCGAGTGGTCAACCGGCTTGGCGTGGGCGCGCTCAGGGGTTACTGCGCCCGGCGAAAAGCAGCAAGCAATGCCCAGGCCATTGCGCAACCGGCCGAGTAAGACGTAAGCCTCTATTTTTACTAACTATTTCCTATTCCGCCAAGCGTCAATGCGGTGGTCGATGCTCAG
>NZ_SMSC01000151.1:0-448 GCF_004359955.1 Candidatus Thiosymbion oneisti | reverse complement strand
CGTTTACCGACCGCTTCTGCGCCACCGGCCAACGCCAACCCACCGGCGCCCATGCCTTCGATCGGGTGTGTGCCGACAACCAGATCGAGCATCGCCTGATCAAGCCCAGAACCCCGCAGACCAATGGCATGATCGAGCGCTTCAACGGCCGTATCGCCGATGTCGTGCGCACCCACCGCTTCGACTCCTCAGCTTCCCTGGAGGCAACCCTTATACGCTTCGTTTACCTGTATAATTACCACATCCCACAGAAAAACCTGCTCCACAAAACCCCTCTCCAAACGCTCCAACAATGGTACGCACAACACCCCCACCTGTTTAATAAAATTCCACGTAATCATCCGGGACCCGACACCTATCTTCTTGTTACCATTCATCTTTATACGCGCTCGCCCTGCGAGCGGTGTTTGTAGCCAAACAAGCGGCGTGATAAGGTTTGAGTGGGTGG
>NZ_SMSC01000150.1:0-451 GCF_004359955.1 Candidatus Thiosymbion oneisti | reverse complement strand
TCAAGGCGGTGTGTCTACCAGCCTCCGGCGCTGCACGCCGTATCTATCGCAGCGAGCATGCTGAGTTGATCCAAGCCCACCGGCAACGGATGGCCGAATCGGGGCCAGAGAAGATGCGTCAGCGTGCCGGTCTGGTCGAACACCCCTTCGGTACGCTCAAACGCTGGTTCGGCTGGGACCACTTCCTGGTACGCGGCTTCAAGAAGGTCCGCGGTGAGATGAGCCTGATGATTCTTGGCTACAACCTCCTGCGGGTGGTCAACTGGCTCGGGGTCGGCGCATTGAGGGATTACTGCGTCCGGCGAAAACAGGTCGGGAATAGCCAGGTCCTCGCACACCTGGCCGCATGAAGAATAACACACTGTTTTTATTAGCTATTTATGGGCTTGCCCACCACAAATCCAGGAGCCGGCACTCAGCGGCTAGACACCGCCGATTTAGCGCCTGGGCA
>NZ_SMSC01000015.1:0-122793 GCF_004359955.1 Candidatus Thiosymbion oneisti | reverse complement strand
ATGTATCCCGGCTGGCGCAACCCGGACAACTTCATCACCGTCTCCGACCCCTATCCGACGGTCTCCGCCCAGGCGGCGGATCTGGTCCTGCCCACCGCCATGTGGGTGGAGAAGGAGGGCGCCTACGGCAACGCCGAGCGGCGCACCCAGTTCTGGCGCGAGCAGGTCGCGGCACCGGGGGAGGCCAAGTCGGACCTGTGGCAGATCATGGAATTCGCCAAGCGTTTCAAGGCCGAGGAGGTGTGGCCCCAGGAGTTGGTCGATAAGAAGCCCGAGTATCGCGGCAAGACCCTCTACGACATCCTGTTCGCCAACGGCACGGTCGATAAATTTCCCTATGCGGGAAAAATCCTCGATGACCGCGGCAACGCATACCAAAACCACGAGAGCGAGCACTTCGGTTACTACGTCCAGAAGGGCCTGTTCGAGGAGTACCGGCGCTTCAACTCGGCGCCCGACATCCCCAAGAAGGGGCATGAAATGGCCCCATTCGACACCTACCACAAGGTCCGTGGCCAACGCTGGCCGGTGATCGACGGCAAGGAGACCCTGTGGCGTTTCCGGGGCGGTTATGACCCCCACGTGGCGGGGGACCAAACGACCGTCGATTTCTACGGCAACCCGGACGGTCGGGCCAACATCATCTTCGCCCCCTACGAGCCGCCGGCGGAGAGCCCGGACCAGGAATACGACCTGTGGCTGTGCACCGGGCGGGTGCTCGAGCACTGGCATTCGGGCTCCATGACCCGGCGCGTGCCGGAGCTCTACCGGGCCGTTCCCGACGCGGTGCTCTTCATGCACAAGAAGGACGCCAGAAAGCGCAAGCTCCGAGACGGCCAGCTGGCCAAGATCACCACCCCCCGCGGCGAAATCACGGCCCGGGTCGAGACCCGCGGACGCAACCGCCCACCGGAGGGTCTGGTGTTCATCCCCTGGTTCGACGCCTCCCGGTTGGTGAACAAGCTGATCCTGGATGCGACCGACCCCCTGTCGAAGCAGACGGATTACAAGAAGAACATCTGCAAGGTGGTCAAGGTCTGACCCGTAGGATGTGGTGAGGCTAGGCTCCGTCCCGACGCAGGGACGCGGAGGGAGCTTGGCCGAACCGCATCGAATGAATGATGAATGATGAACGAAAAGCTCAACCTCTCTCGTTCTCACGCGCCGCGTGGGAACGCCGAAGCTCCGCGCCGCCCAGAGAAACAAAAGCGCCAAGACCCGCAGCCGCTACCCTATAGCCGAACCGCAAGCGACGCATAACATGCTGGAAAGGCAAGCGAAGAACACGCACCCCGAACCGGAACCAATATAAAAAAGCACAACATTGATGTTATCCTCGCTAGCATGGCTATAATTAATTCATGCACCCTGGTTAGCACGGATAGAATATATAAAGATCTTTTATCCGCAGATTACGCAGATTCTCGCAGATTATTTTATTCTTAATCTGCGAGAATCTGCGTAATCTGCGGACAAAAAAGAAGCTGGAAGCTGTTCGTTCCATCTATTGATAGGCACGCTTCGTTTTGTACAACTTGCCAGGAGGTTAGATCATGTCCAAACAAGTCGTTTTCACCATGAAGTTGGAACCGGAACTGCGCGATACATTCATGGCTGAAGCCGCGGCCGATGATCAGCCCGCGGCCCAAGTCATGCGCGAGCTGATGCGCGATTACATCGAACAGCGCCGCCAAGTCCGTGAATACGATGCCTACCTGCACCGCAAGGTTAACGACATTCAAAGATTATTTGCCGAGGAACAAAAAGAAAAGCTGTTGCAGGCATTACAAAATTTGCAAATAATCAAGACAACAATCGAACAACCACCGACCAAGCAGTCGAAATGGGCAGAAATAACCAAAAGAGTCGAGAATGACTCTGTTCATTTAGAGGGTTATTCCGAACAACTAAAAAGAGACATGAAGGACTTCAGGGATAACTTCGAATTCGACCACGACTAATGAAACATGAATTATCTTTTGGACTCCAATGTTGTTTCGGATTTCTACGACAAGAATTCTTCGGACCACGACGCAATAGCGCATCGATTAGGCAGCTTGAACGATGAGGATCGAGTATTTATCTCTATTATCACATTGTACGAACTGGAATATGGATACAACAATGCTCCTGAAGATAAAAGATTTGCTATCCGAAAGAAAATTAATGAGGCCAAGGAAGATTTTGGCATTTTACCCCTGACAATAAAAGGTTCGATGCTTTTTGGTAGACTTAAGAAATCTTTGGTCAATAAACGAAATCTGAAAAAAGGAAGCGCAAAAAAGCACAACATTGATGTTATCCTCGCTAGCACGGCTATAATTAATTCATGCACTCTGGTTAGCGCGGATAGAATATATACTGAAATCAAACAACAAGAACCGAGACTGAAGATAGACAATTGGATGATTTAATTGTCTCTGGAGCGTGAGAACGAGCCAATGAGTGATGAGCGCAATAGTAAAAATTATTGCGCATTCGGTTTCCATCTGCGGACAAAAAAGAAGCTGGAAGCTGTTCGTTCCATCTATTGATAGGCACGCTTCGTTTTGTATAACTTGCCAGGAGGTTAGATCATGTCCAAACAAGTCGTTTTCACCATAAAGTTGGAACCGGAGCTGCGCGATACATTCATGGCTGAAGCCGCGGCCGATGATCAGCCCGCGGCCCAAGTCATGCGCGAGCTGATGCGCGGTTACATCGAGCAGCGCCGCCAGGCCCGTGAATACGATGCCTACCTGCGTCGTAAGGTCGAAGTGGCACGCGCCGACAAAACCGCCGGGCGCGGCTTTTCCAATGAGGACATCGAAGCCGAGTTCTCCGCTGCTCGTGATGAGCTAGGGCAGGTGGTATGAGGGTTTTTACTGTACCGCATTAGAACCACGGATGGACACGGATAAACACGAATTATGATCCGTGTTTATCCGTGTCCATCCGTGGTTCTTCGGTGCGGTTCGTTTGAGAACGCCTCCTAGTTGGCAGCGCTAATGGCAATCATCAAACAATCAGGGATCACCCGCCGGCGGGTGTTGGGCGATCTGTTCAAGACCGCCTGTGGCGTCGGGCTGTTCGGCCTGGGCCTGGGTCTCTATTCCAGCCGGGCCTCGTCGCTACCCGCATATGCTATCCGGCCGCCGGGGGCGATCCCGGAGGATGCCTTCAACGGGGCCTGCATCCGCTGCGGACTCTGCGTGCGCGATTGCCCCTACGACATCCTCTATCTGGGTCGGGTCGGCGAGGACATTCCGACTGGAACCCCATATTTCATCGCCCGCCAAGGGGCCTGTGAGATGTGCGAGGACATCCCCTGCGTAGTGGCCTGTCCTACCAATGCCCTGGACCACGTGCTGACGGACATCAATGCCGCGCGCATGGGGCTCGCGGTGCTGGTGGACCAGGAGAGCTGTATCGCCTTCCAGGGCCTGCGGTGCGAGGTCTGCTATCAGGTCTGTCCCATCAAAGACCAGGCTATCACCCTGGACCGGCAGCACAACGAACGCTCGGGAAAACATGCCCTCTTCATCCCTGTCGTTCACTCGGAACACTGCACCGGCTGCGGTAAGTGCGAGCAGGCCTGCATCCTGGAAGAGGCCGCCATCAAGATACTGCCGCACCACTTGGCCAAGGGCGAGCTGGGCCGGCACTACCGGCTGGGCTGGGAGCAGCAGGCACAATCCGGCGGCCCCCTGGTCAGCCCGGACCCGGAGCACCAGTACCACCTGCCCCCAGGCATGGAGTACGACCATGCCGGGGAGGGCCTGATCAGAGAGAGCGGTGCCGCGACGCCTTTCTCCGACAACCCTTTGGATGTCCTCAACCAGCAGGGACCACCCTAGAAAGAGCGCCTTTTTTAGCCGCAAATGAACGCGAATAAACGCAAATCGGTTGCAACCGGTTCACCACCAGCGATGGTTCTCGGGTCCATGCTGTCCACTTTAGAAATACCGCCAGGACTATGAAGAAAAGCGCCATCACATCCGATCGCCACATCATGGGGGGAACTCCCGTTTTCAGAGGGACGCGGGTGCCGGCTGCAACCCTGATCGATTACCTCGAAGCCGGAGACTCGATCAACGACTTCCTTGAGGGCTTCCCCACGGTTACCCGAGAACAGGTGATCCAGTTCCTCGAGGAGGCCAGGGAGAAGATCCTTGTCCCAGCGTAGAGTTCTCTTGGCAGAAAAAGATGAGGCTCTTTATGGATTCCGGACTGCCAACGATCATGGAAGGGTTCCACCGGGCGTTTTGGAGTGCGGCGGCAATTTCACCCCGATGCTTACCGGAACCTACAGCGCGAGGCATAAGCAGAGGGTCGGCCAAGTGGCACCATCCTGCCGCCGCTTTGGATTGGACCACGCATCCGTCCCCAACACAGGTGTTGCGGCCAGAGGAAAGCGCCGTCGCCGCGGCGCGGGTGGAACCTCAGTGCCCGGATTTCCGGCCAACGCCGCTGGTATCCCCCGTGGCTGAGGTTCGATGCGGTCGTGCCGCTTTGCCGGCGCACTCCAAAGCAGTCCAGAATCCATAAAGAGCCACAAATGATTCCCAATCTGTTCCAAAGCCAGATCAAGGCCCACCGCTGGCTGATCGCCCGGCGCCTGAGCCAGGTCGGCGTGCTGGTCCTGTTCCTGTTGGGTCCGACCAGCGGGATCTGGGTCGTCAAGGGCAATCTGTCCGCCAGTATGACCCTGGGCGTGCTGCCTCTGACCGATCCCTTCCTGCTGCTCCAGTCCGTCCTCTCGGGTGGCCTGCCGGTGACGAGCGGGATCGTCGGCGCGCTCATCGTGCTGGTCTTCTACGCCCTGGTGGGCGGGCGGGTGTTTTGCTCCTGGGTGTGTCCGGTGAATCCGGTCACCGACGCGGCGGCCTGGCTCCGGCGACGCTTCGACCTGCGTGGCAACAGCGCCCTGTCGCGCAATCTGCGCTATTGGCTCCTGGGGCTGGCGCTGCTGTTTCCCCTGCTCACCGGCGTCCTGGTTTGGGAGTACATCAATCCGGTGTCCATGTTCCAGCGGGGCCTCATCTTCGGGATGGGCTGGGCCTGGACGGTCATCCTGGCCCTGTTCCTGTTCGACCTGTTCATTGCCAAGCACGGCTGGTGTGGTCGGCTGTGCCCCATGGGGGCCTTCTATGGACTGATCGGCAGCGGCTCGATCCTGCGGATCTCCGCGGCTGCTCGGGACCGGTGCGATAATTGCATGGATTGCTTCGAGATCTGCCCGGAGCCCCAGGTCATCAAGCCCGCGCTCAAGGGTGCCGCCGAGGGCGTCGGTCCGGTGATCCTGGATCGCAACTGTACCAATTGCGGGCGCTGTATCGAGGTCTGCCCCCAAGGCGTCTTCCGCTTCGGGACTCGGATGAATAATCAATGGAACCACGAAACTGCATTAAAACCACGGATGAACACGGATGAACACGGATTGTGATCCGTGTTTATCCGTGTCTATCCGTGGTTCTTCGTACTAGGCCCGTTTACAACCGAGGTAATCGAGAACGAGATGAACAAGACCACAGCAATACTGAGCCTGTCCCTTGCCGTTGTTGGTCTGGGCGGGGCAATGCCTACGTTTGCGGTCGATTCTCTGCGTGGCGCCGCCATCGAAGCGATGTCCACGCCGCCAGCAAAGCGGAAGGTCGATGTGGTCGAGGGCGGTATCGAGCGCACCTTTGAGCAGCAGCCGCCTTTGATCCCTCACAAGATCGAGAACTATAGGCTCAACCTGCGCCAGAATGGTTGCATGAGGTGCCACAGCAAGGCGGCGGCTGAGAAGGAGAACACCAAGCCACCCTCCGCGAACCATTTCGTCGATCGCGACGGCAAGGAGCTAGCCAAGCTCTCTTCGCGGCGTTACTTCTGCACCCAATGCCACATGGTGCAGATAAAAGGCGAGCCGCTGGTCGAGAACAGCTTCCAGGGTCTCAAGTAATACCCAAAGCCGCCCACAAACGAGATAACAGAGGTACAAGAGGTGGTAGTGGTAAATTTTTAAATGGTTAACGTAAAGCGGTTCATTATGCCCCATTTCTTTATTTGATCCCCTCTCCCCGGCCCTCTCCCAGAGGGAGAGGGAGTGCAGCTTGTGGCGTGCCCAACACACTGCTATCGGCGATGTTTCTATTTAAACCTTAACCACTACCCAAGAGGTTTCGTCATGCCTGAAGACAAACCAAAGAAAGGCAAGCGCACGGTTACGGTCCTGCTGACCGGCATCGTCCTCGGCATCGTCCTCTGGAGCGGCTTCAACGCCGGGATGGAGGCCACCAACACGGAGACCTTCTGCAGCACTTCCTGCCATGAGATGGAGGTAAATGTCTATCAGGAATACATGGACACCAATCATTACGTCAACCGCACCGGGGTACGGGCTACCTGTCCCGATTGTCACGTGCCGCAGGAGGGAATCCCCAAGTTTGTCCGCAAGCTCCAGGCCAGTAGAGAGGTTTACCACCACTTGTTGGGCACCATCGATACCCCCGAGAAATTCGACGCCGAACGCATGGAGCTGGCCAGACACGTTTGGCGTGCCATGAAGGAGACCGACTCCCGCGAATGCCGTAACTGCCACGAATCCCTGTCTATGGATTACGACAAGCAGGAACCGCGCAGTGTCAAGCGTCACGAACAGGCCGAAGAGGAAGGTCTGACCTGTATCGACTGCCACAAAGGCATTGCCCACCGCCTACCGGCGGAATATGACCCGGAGCAAGACATCCCCGGCGAGAGCATTTACTACGACGAGGCCAATACATCGCTTTAACGCAACCCACCCATAGGTCGCCCAACCTGCTACCTGCCTGCGCGGACCTCGCGTCGGGTGCAGGATGCGGTGAGCGCCTGCCGACCGCCCCAGGGATGCCTGCCCGTACCGCCACCGGAGACAGGGGGACAGTTGTCAGTTATTCAGAGGGGTATTCCACGGCTAGTCGTCGCAGTCTCATTGAAGCCGTAGGGCGGGACAGGCCAGGGATGGCCACCATCCGCCGTATTCCTGCTCCCTGACAACTGCCCCCTGAACCCTGGATTCTGCGCCCAACATGCGGTTTCAGCCTACCTGGTGGGCTACGGGCTATGGAGCAGTCCAAGCCCGGATTGAGCATGGGGAAAGAAGCATTTTTTATCCATAGATTACGCAGATTTTCACAGATTATTTCATTCTCCATCTGCGGAAATCTGCGTAATCTGCGGATTAAACAGCGCCTGCCGACCGCTTTCTCCTCCGGTTAGCTGTCAAGTGCCTGCAACCGTTGGCGCAGCTTGGTCAGGCGCTTGACGGACAGCTCGCGTTTAACCGCTAACCCTAAAGCCTTGGTCTGGGCGATCAGGACCACCAGCCGTTTGCCACGGGTCACGGCCGTGTAGAGCAGGTTGCGCTCCAAGAGCGTGTAGTGTTGGGTCGCCAAGGGGATGACGACCGCCGGATACTCCGAGCCTTGGCTCTTGTGTATCGTGGTGGCGTAGGCAAGGGAGATTTCGTCCAGCTCACCCAGCTCGTATTCCACCTGGCGACCGTCGTACTCGACCGCCACGAGTCCCTCCTCCTCGTCGATTCTCTGAATGCGGCCAATGTCGCCGTTGAAGACCTCCTTGTCATAGTTGTTGACCGTCTGGATGACCTTGTCTCCCGGCGCGTAGGTCCAACCGAAACGGGTGATCCTGGGGTGGGTATCGGCATTCAGGCGCTGCTGCAGCTCCAGGTTGAGGGAGCGGGCACCTAGACCACCTTGGTTCATGGGAGTCAAGACCTGAATGTCGGCGACGGGGTCCAGGCCGAAGCGCTTGGGAATCCGTTCGATGGTCACCTGCAGCAACCGATCATGGATGAGCTCCGGGGTTTCGCAATCGATGCGGTAGAAATCGCTGTCCGGTCCTTGGCGGTCCGGACGCTCGGGCATACGGCCCTGGTTGATCCGATGGGCATTGACGACGATCCGGGACTGGGCCGCCTGACGGAAGATCTCTGTCAGTCGGACTGTGGGCACCGCACCGGAGCCGATCATGTCGGCCAGCACCGACCCCGGTCCCACGGCAGGGAGCTGATCCACGTCGCCTACCAATAACACCGCCGCATGGTTGGGGATCGCCCGTAGGAGCTGGTTCATCAGGACCAGATCCACCATGGAGACCTCGTCGACGACCACCAACTCGGCCGCCAGGGGCCTGTACTGGTCCCGCCTGAAACCCATGATCCGGGGATCGAACTCCAGCAGCCGATGGATGGTCTTGGCCTCGGTGCCGGTGGATTCCGCCAGCCGCTTGGCCGCCCGCCCGGTCGGCGCACACAGGCGCACGGAGACCCCCTTTGCCTGCAGAATGCGCAGGATGCTATTGACCACTGTGGTCTTGCCGACCCCGGGGCCACCGGTGATGATGGTAATTTTGCCGTTGATCGCGGCGGCCACGGCGGCGCGCTGGGAATCGGATAGCTCCAATCCTGTCTGGCGTTCCATCCAGGGGATGGCGCCTTGGGGATCGATCCGACCCCAGATCGGCGGATCGCGCTGCAAACGGCGGAGGCCCATGGCAATTCCCCGCTCGGCCCGCTGCAAGGGGGTGAGAAAGAGCGCAGGTCGCCCCTCGATCTCCTCGGCGACCAGGTTTTCCGCCTCGAGCTCCGCGGCGATGGCCTGCTCGATGACGGGGGCGGGAATCTCCAGCAGCTTGCACGCCGACTCGGCTAACTGATCCCGATAGGCGGCGCAGTGACCGTCTGCGGCGATCTCCTGCAGCACATGGCGCACCCCGGCCTGGGCGCGGATGAGCGAGTCGTGGGGGATACCGAGTCGGTGGGCGATGGCATCGGCGGTCTTGAAGCCGATACCGTGGATATCGAGTGCCAGCCGGTAGGGGTTCTCCCGGACCTTCTCGACCGCCGCGTCCCCATAGGTCTTGTAGATGCGCACGGCCCGCGCCGTGCCGACCCCATGGGACTGGAGGAAGACCATGATCTCCCGGATCACCTTCTGCTCGGCCCAGGCCCGGGTCACCCGTTCCTTGCGCTTGGGGCCGATGCCTTCGAGCGTGAGCAGTCGGTCCGGGTTGTCCTCGATGACATCGAACACCCGTTCGCCGAAGGCCCCCACCAGCTTGTGGGCGAAGTGGGGACCGATGCCCTTGACCATGCCCGAACCCAGATATTTCTCGATGCCGTCCAGGGTGCTGGGCGGAATCACCCGCAGATTCAGGGCCTTGAACTGGAGCCCGTGGCGGTAGTCGTTGACCCAGGTGCCATCGCATTCGATGTACTCGCCCGCGGTGACGGTGGCCGCCGAGCCGACCACGGTCACCAGCTCCCGTTGTCCGCGTACCTTGACGCGCAACACGCAGAAGCCGCTTTCCTCGCTATGGAAGGTGACCCGCTCGACCGCCCCGGCCAGGCGTTCGGACGGAGCGCCTGCGGGGGTTCCGGGGGGAGGCGGGTAGATCATCTCCGGCATGGAATGATGAATGCGGAATGATGAGCGATGAATGGGAAGCAGCTTGCCACTTCATCATTCCGCGTTCATCACTCGTCATTCATCACGACCTTGTCGTAGATCTCGGCCAACGCCAAGGTGCAATCCAGACTCTCCAGGGGAACCTGATCCTCCAGCCCCCTGTAGTCCGTCAGGGTCCAGCGATCGTGGAGTCGGAGAGGACCTCGACGATCAGACCGGGGTTGAGCAGGACATCCCGCCGGTCGTCCAGGAGCTCCGGTTCTCCGCAATGGGCGACCAGACCCGGATACTTGCCCGCGTTGGCGGAGCGGATGATGACCTTCATGTCATTGACATAGACTTGGCAAGGACGTCCCTTGAACTGGATGCTCAGCTCACTGCTGATGTTCACAACGATAATGTTGTGCTCCAGGCTCGCACCGGCCATGGCGAAGACCTCGCCATTGAGGTATTCGCTGCGCCCTTCCAGATCGGCGCGCTCACCTTCCAGCCAATCCTCAAGGCTCAAAAAGGGCTTGGGTTGCAGGGACATAGAATCAGCTCCGGTATCAGGGTGAGTAATAACGTCCTTGACTATCCGCAGATTACGCAGATTGTCGCAGATGCCTGTGTTCTTTGATGTGCAATCCGCGAAATCCGCGGATTCATAACGCTCACGTGACCGAGGTCCCTGATGCAGGAGCGGCGGTGGGCACAGCCCACCCTACCCTGCGCAATCTGCAGATTCACAACGCAACCGTTGCGAGCTCGACCTTGTCGTAGATCTCGGCCAACGCCAAGACACAATCCAGGCTCTCCAGGGGAACCTGGTCCTCCAGCCCCGCATAGTCCGTCAGGGTCCAGTGGTCATCTGCGCCGCGCCGGTAGCGTTCCACCCGGACCCGGGCCTGGGAGACCAACAGATACTCCCGCAGGCTCGGGATGCGGCGGTAGAGGGCGAACTTATCTCCCCGGTCGTAGGCCGCCGTGGAGTCGGAGAGCACCTCGACGATCAGGCTGGGATTGAGCAGGACATCCTGGCGGTCGTCCAGGAGTTCCGGTTCTCCGCAATAGGCGATCAGATCCGGATACTTGCCCGCATTGGCGGAGCGGATGATGACCTTCATGTCGTTGGCATAGACCTGGCAAGGGCGTCCTTTCAGCTGGGTGCGCAGCTCACTGCCGATGTTTATGACGATGGCATTGTGCTTCATGCTTGCTCCAGTCATGGCGAAAACCTCGCCATCCAGATATTCGCTGCGCCCTTCCAGATCGGCGCGCTCACCTTCCAGCCAATCCTCGAGGCTCAAAAAGGGCTTGGGTTGCGGGTACATGGAATTACCTCCGGTAGTGGGATGCGTAGACCTAAGGCGTATTGATATTTGGAAGGTCCGCACAGCGGACCCTACAGTCAATCAAATGGTTAGGGTAGGGTCCGCTGTGCGGACCGCTTGAGCATTGCGGCTACCTAACATATGAGAAGCAAACGGTTAGTTAAATGTCAACAGGACCTATTAACGAATGGCATTGGGTTCCCGATGCAGAGGCGGCGGTGGGCACAGCCCACCCTACCCTGCGTAATCTGCGGATAAAAGGATACGGCAATCCCCGGTGAGATAGGTGAACGAGCTCAGCTTGTTCCATCCCCAGGACCCGTGAAGCGTCGCAACAGCTCCCGGCGCGAGATTTCCTTCTGCAGGGGACAATCGCGCTTGGCCTGCATCATGTTCTCATCGCGGGTACGGATGACCTGGTTCCAGGCCGTGAAGACCGCATCTGCGGTCTCGTATGGGCTCAGGTCCAGACAAATGGGTTGGAGTAGGTAGTGGCCGAGTCGGTGATGGTAGTTGAGATGGGCCTGTTGGGGCTGGGTCAGCAGGTCGAAGCTCAGATTCGGACCCAAGACCAGATAGGGGGCATTGCAACGCTCTCGGGCGGACCAACCGGGCGGGACCTCCAACTCGGGCGGCTCGTCCGGGAACAGCAACCGGGCGAGCATCCAGGGCGTGAGCAATAGCAAGACGCGCCAGGTATCGATCCGACGCAAGGCCCGGATCATCACCGGCAAGGCGAGCTTCAGCATGGGGTCCCCGGCCAGCTGCTCCCGCAAGAGACCCTTATGGACTTCGAGCACGGCTTGCTCCAGATCGTCGTCCGCCGTCAGCTCGGGAGGCAGGCCCTGCCAACCAGCATTACTCATGGTCCGGAGACTCCGGAATCAGGGCCCCGATTTGCCGGCCCAGGACACGGTAGAAATCGAGCCCGGCGTGGTCGACGAGATCACGGGCGAAGCGGGGGACCCACAACGCCAGATGTTCCTCCGTCAGCTCCCTGAGCAGCTCATCCCTACCGGTCTCCTTGAGGTAGGCCGCGCACTCGAGCAGGGTGCCCAGGTAATCCGCCGGTACATCCATGGCCTGGAGTCCTGCGCGCCGGTAGAGGTCCGCCAATTCGCTCGCGGAGACGCCGACCATGGTCCCTTGGCGGTAAGCGGATTCGTAGGGTGGACATGGGAGCTTGGGGTAGGCACTGATGAACAGTCGGGTGTGCTCGGCCTGCCAGTGCTCCAGGGGTATCCGCTCCAGCTCCGGCAGGGAAGGCTCCAGCCAGGGGGCCTGTGGTCGCATGTCTCGCAACGCATCCAGGGCATCATCTTCCGGCATAGCCAGCAAGGCGGCAAGGATGCGAAGTTGGTTTGGATCCGTGCTCGCAAGGGTCAAGGATTCAACTCCCGCTGTTGACTTAGTAGGTGTGCCGGTCCGGACAGCAGCCGTCGAAACCGGCAGGGAGGGCGACAGTGAACGAGCTTACGACAATTGGACCGGATCTGGCAAAGAACGGCTTCCATCTCAGTCAGGCGCTGTCTTCCGATTGTATCCCACAGTGATCGCGGTAATAATGATAAATTGGTTTTTGCGCGATCGATGACAAGAAACGAGAGGTAAAGCAATGGAAATCGAGAAAGAACCTGAAGGAAATCGAATCGATTATAGAGGCGAACCACGATGAGCTCATCGGTGCATGGAAAGAATACTTCAGGCGTTGAGGTTACCAATATTTCAGCACACGGGGTGTGGCTATTGACCCATGATAGGGAGCTGTTCATGTCATATGAAGATTTTCCATGGTTCCAAGAGCAAACGGTTAAATCTATCGTTAATGTTGAAGAACGAGCACCGGGCCATTACTACTGGCCCGATATCGATGTTGATTTATCTCGAGAAATAATCGAGCATCCTGAGCGCTTTCCTTTGCACGCGAAAATCGCATAACAACACCGGTTCTTGCGTAGACCACCCAACAAACGACTGCCGGAGGAGAAACCGATCATGCTGCGTATCCGTGCCTTGGTAATCTGCGCCCTATCCATGCTGCTTGCGCCCATGTCCCAGGCGGCGACCCTAATCGACAAGCATCTGCCCTACCCGCAGGGGAAGCCGAGCGCGGAGCAGATCGCCGAGCAGGTCTTCTTCGTCAACCAGTTTCACGTCTATGACCGCTACGCGATCGTCAAATCCGGCAAGAGCATAACGGTCATCATCAATAAGCCCAAGGGCTCACGACCCACCACCCTGACCGTTGAACGCTACAAACGGAACGATTGGTCAGACCCGAAGATCCGCTCCAAAGAGGTCGCTATCTTTCGCTCGGGCAAGCTCAAGGGAACCGGCATGCTGATCGTAGACTATGCGGACGATTCGAAACCACAGTCCTATTCCATCTGGTTACCCGCGCTGCGCAAGATCCGGCGCTTCGCCCAGCCGCCCCATGACGACGCCTGGGGGGGAACCGACTTCACCTTCGGCGACGTCATCCTGCGCAAGCCCTTCCATGAAACCCACCAGCTGGTGGGTACGGAAACCTTCAAGGATTGTCTGGGCACCATTCCCGGCGTCAAGGTCAAATGGCTCCCCAATCCCCCGGCCTCGTCCTGCAAACCCAAAGGCAAGCAGGTCTACAAGCTGAAGAGCACCACCAAGCGTAAGAACTGGTGGTACGACCACCGGATCGGCTATGTGGACGTCGAGACCTTCGCCGACTACCGCACCGAATATTTCAAAGGGGGCAAAAAGGTAAAAGTCATCGACCGGGACTGGGTGAGTGCGGGGAAGCGCGACCCCCGGGCCCTGTACTGGGGTTACTGGTACGGCAAGAATCTGAAGACCGGACATGAAACCTGGGCGGTCGTTCCGCGCAGCGTAAACCGGATCGACGGCCAAGTCGCCAAGCCGGACGATTTCTGGAGCAAGAAGAGCCTGCGCAAGATCAAGCGCTGATTCTGTAAGCCGGGTGTGATGGGCACGCTTCGCTTTGTGGGTAGTGGTAAACTTATAAGTGAAAAAGTAGCGCGATTCATCTTTTTGATCCCCTCTCCCCAACCCCTCTCCCGGCGGGAGAGGGTAAGAGACATTAGCCACTACCCATATATTAAATGTCCACAGCACCTAAGCGGTCCGCACAGCGGACCCTACAGTCAATCAAGTCGTTAGGGTAGGGTCCGCTGTGCGGACCTGCTAAATGTCAACACGCCCTAAAAGGCATAGCGCACCGTCGCGTAGAGGTTGTCGTCGTCTCCGAGGGCGCCGAATTGTCCAGCGCGATCTCCTACGAACAGGTTCGCGCCCACCTCCCCCCACAGGGCATCGCTGAAGGTGTAGCGCACGGACGGGATGATATATCCGTCGTGTTCGCTCAGGCCCCAGAAGGCGAAGAGACCGAGGCGTAGTGTCTGGTGGATGTGGAACTGGGTGAAGCGCAGGGTCGCCACCGTGCGTAGCTCGTCGCGCCGCGGAAACCCCTCCGGCAGGGCACGTCGGTAGGCATCATAGTGATGCATCCACTCGGCGTAGGCCTGCAGTCCCAAGGTCGTGTCCTCTGCGACTTGACGGCTGTAGCCGACCAGGAACCGCGTCTGGCTGTTCTCTATGGCGGGACGGGTTCCGTCGCGATCCTCAATGGAGTCGTAATAGCCCGTCTCCAGGCTGAGCACGCCGCTCCCCAACGAACCCGAGAGGCTGGCCCCGTAGGCGTTCATGCGCGGGTATTGGCCTCGCCACTGTCCACCGGCCCGGCCCCCTTCCTGACTGAGTGCCGGGGCGCGGTAGTGAGTATGGGAAAAATAGAGCGCGGCATCCCAACTGCCGAAGTGGCGCGAGGCGCGAAGGCTGGCCTCGAGACCCGAGGGTTCGTCCAGGGCAGTCGGGATGTCCGGACCGGGCAGGACGAAGCGATCCCGATCCGGCAGCCGATCCTTGCGGAAATCGGCCAGCACGAGCTCCAGATCGGAAAACTCCGGGAACAGATCAAGGCGCACGGCGTTGCTGCCGAGCTTGAGATATTCCAGTGGAAGACCACCGAAGAAGGACACCCAGTCTTTGGGAAAGGTATCATTGATGAACAGCAGGTCCGCCACTCCCCAGGTGACCACCTGGCGGCCGACACGCACCGTGAAACGCTCGGCATTGTAGTCGGCGTGCAGCTTCCGGACATCCAGCTCTAAGTTGCCCAGGGCGGCATCGTGCAACAGGTCCAGCTTTGCGGCATAACCCAGCGCATCCTCGAGGCCATCCCCCTCTGTCTTGAGCTGCAGGCGCTGCTCGTTGTAAGGCCAGCTGCAGGTGGTCCGCGGGGCGCACTCCACACTGCCCAGCCGGGCTGCGGCATGGGCCTGGACGAATCCGTGTATCTCCGGCAACCGGTCGGTTACGGCGGCGGGCGCGGTTGTCCCCCAGGCCAGAACGGATAGGGTCCCGAACAGCGCAATGCCGGTTGTCCGCACCCTTATCTGATCCACTGTTTGGGCGGGCGCTGGAGGTAGCGCTTGCTGAACAGGTCCTTGCCTAGCCCGATGTCGTAACTCACCTGGTTGAACACCACCTCGGTGCGGTGGCCACTCTGGGCATCGCGCATGGTCCTACGCATGACGGTCCAGTGACCTCCCACCTGCCGCACTGCGTCGGCCGTAAAGGTGCGCAGCAACTTGCCGCGTCCGTCGTAATATTCCTCCTTGAGCGGTAGGTCCCGCTCCCGGTCGATCCAGGTCAGGCGGCGGACGTAGTCCAACTTAGCCTTCGGAACGCTCTCGATACGATAGACAGGGCGGCCGCTCAGGGTCCCCTCCCCTTGCAGGCGGTGCCTTTCGTCCCCAACCTCGCGTCCCGAGATGTCCTCATAGGTGAAATCGGAGCCGACGAAGGAGGATCGCTTGTCGTCAGCGGCGATGTGTCGCACCAGCTCGATGGAGGGAATGAAGATCCAGCGGTCGTCCTCTCGTGCCGGGTACTTCCAAACCATGAAGGCGGTGCCTTTCACGTCGGCGGGGGCATGGAAGTAGAGGTAGTAGCGCTGCTCCCCCCCGCTTCCCAGGTTCTTGCGCAGCATGGTCATTTCCCGCTTGCGTTCCTTGCCCCGGGCATTCACGAGCCGCATGCTTATCCGGGCGCGCTGATCCTTCCCGGCATAGTAAAAGGCCTGGAGGGAGCGCGCCACGATTTCCTCTGCGGAAGGCTGGGCCCGCACACCGGCGGCCCATGCGAAGGTGAGGACAACTGCAAGCCCGATGGTTATGGTTATGGATCGCATGGTGACACCGATACCTCCCTCAGGTGGTTTTGGCCTGCCACAGTCGGCCATGGGTAAGCTTCAACAGCCCCGGCAGAAGCCCCAGGGCCGTAAGTGCGCTGAACACCATCAGCAGGGCAAAGAATACCCCGACCGTCTGGTAGGGACCGAGGGGCGAGAGCACCATGGGCGAAAAGCCTACGGCGATTACCAAGGCATTGCGCACGATGGCCCGGGCCGTCTCGCCGAAGACTACGTCGTTGGCGGCACCGAGATCCCCACCGAGCCGTGCCAGGTTGCTCCGGTAGCGCTGCACGAAGTGAATGGCGAAATCGATGGATAGCCCCAAAGTAAGGGCCGAGCAGACCGCCATGGGCATGTCATACTCCTTGCCCATGAAGGCGGCGAGGCCATAGGAGAGGATGATGGCGAAGGTCAGCGGTAGCATCGACAGGAAGCCCAGGCTCAAGGAGCGGAAAAGGAGTGTCATCAGTACGAACACGGCAACGAAACCTCCGAGCACCGCTTTCGCCATCCCCACGACCATCTGGTCCTGCCAAACCTTGTTGATGTAGGTAAGGCCGGACCAGCGCACATGAATGCTGGGGGGTGGCGGTTCAGTCCGAAGGTGCTCTGCCACGCGGTCCGCCACCCGTGCCATATCCAGGTTGTCCCCTGTCCGCATCTGTACCCAGATGTTGGCGACGCGATAGCCGTAATCGACCAGATTGTCGAGGTCCCCGACACCACCTGCCGTCTCGTACAGGAACAGGTACTGGGCCAGCTCGTCCACCCGCTCCGGGATGCGCCGGTACTGCGGGTCGGCGTCGTGGACCACGTAGCTCACCTGCTTGACCACGTCAGCCAGGGAGGAGGTCTTGCCCACTTTCGGATCGGCCTCCAGAATGTGTTGCAGCCCCTCCAGGAAGGTCATGACCTCGGGCCTTTTGATGGCGCCGGGCTGCTCGCCCTCGATCAACAGATAGGCCATGTAGGTACCGCCGAACCGGCGGTTCATCACCCGGTCGGCTACCCGCAGTTCGTGATCCTCCGGAAACCAAGCCACCGGGTTGTCGTTGACCACCGTGCGTGACACTCCCAAAAAGCCGAGGCCGAGGATCAGGGCGGCAGCCAGGGCCACCGGCACGGCCCGGCTGAAAGCAAAGCGGCCGAACCCCCGGAGCATCCCGCCGAACCACCCGTCCCGAGCGTCCATGTAACCGATGACCGCCTGCAATCTGTCCTCGCGGATCAGCACAATAGAGGCGGGAACGATAATTATGGTGAGCAGGAAGGCGGCCAGGATACCGAAAGCAACAAAGGCACCGAAAACCTGCACCGGCGGAATGTCGGCCAGCATCAGGGACGCGAAGCCGGCGGCCGAGGTTACCGAGGTATAGAGCATAGGGGTGTAGAGCGCTTCGATGCTCTCACGCAAGGCCCGCCGCCGATCCTGGAGCTGTGGATAGCGGTCGTAGAAATCGCTCAGGACATGCACCGAGTCGAGCACCGCTATCGGCATCAGAAACACCGGGATCATGCTGGACATGATGTGAACCGTGTAACCCATACCGATCAAAAGCCCCATGCCCCAAACCACGGTAAACATGGCCACGACCATCACCGGCAGCACCAGCGTGAGCTTGCGGAACACGAGCCACAACAACACGAACAGGAGCCCCCCGCTGGCCGGCGATACGATCCCCATCTGGCGGAACATCTCGATGCCGAAGCTGTCTTCGGCGATGGGCAACCCCGCCAGGTGGTAACGCTGCGACGGGGCCAACTCCTCGTCCAGAATGATGCGCACTTCCTCGCCGATGCGCGCCGCCTGGTCCTTGCGCTCGATGGGGATGTAGATCGCAAGGGCGGAGCCGTCACGGGAAGCCAGCTTGTCTTGGAACAAAGGGTTGTCCGAGATGGCGATGCGCAGGGCCTCGAGGTCCGCTGCTTGCTCCGGAACTCCTTTCATCACCGGCTGCACTTTGAGTAGACCGCCACTGGCGCGTACATCGTCGGTGGTGGTGAGGCTGATCAGATCCGCTGTAATCACGCCGTCGATACCCAAGAGCCGTTCCACCACCCGCGCCACCCGGGCCAGGGCTTCGGTCCGGAACATCCCGGTCTCGTCCGTAATACCGAGCATGATCAGGTCGTGGATACCGAACTCCTGCTTGGCCCTTTTGTACAGCACCCGGTCCGCCTGATCGGCGGGCAGCATGTTCTCGGGGTCCGTATCGATGTGAATCCGCGGAAACTGAATACCGAAGACCAGGGTGATCAATAGCGCCAACAGGAGGGCGGACTTCGGATAGTCCATAGCGAGCCATATCAGTCGTTTCAACATTGCACAATATCCTCCCCGGTTTAACATACCTCGGTAGTGGCTAATGTATAAGTGATAACATGACCAACGGTACTGGCTACTATGTCCGAACGCCACCTGCAGGCCGTGCAGTCGCTCGCTGCTTCAATGAGGCCGCGGCGATTAGCCGCGGAATACTGCGTATACGGAGGTACACGATAGAGACCAGTAAGCCGCTTCAATGAGGCCGCGGCGATTAGCCGCGGAATACAACTAGGATGGACCAGAATACAAACAAGATGGGCGAAGCTTCAATGAGGCCGCGGCGATTAGCCGCGGAATACGGCCCGCGCGGCAGCCCTTTTTTGCCGCGTCTTGCCGGGCCGTTTTCGAAGGCTTGTGGCGAAGCGGTGCGAGCAGGCTTCAGGATACCCAACGAGCCTTTGAATTATAAGCCAATTACCTGATTTTTAAAGAGCGATTTTCTGCGAGCGCTGTCCGAGGTTGCGGGTACTACCGGCGTGCTCGCAGCGGCTCGGCAATGCTATGGGACCTTGAAGAATCCCATCCTGATGATTTTCCGATACGGCGTCGCACAACGCATTTTTTGAGTGCCGTGCCGGTTCATGGACTCAGCGGGCATGGACCGGATCGGGCATCCTGGCCCCACCAGGTCTACAGGGTCCACCCCATCCACGACGGCTACCCCGAACGGACCAGGTCGGACAGCCCGATCCAGCCAGCTACCTTGGGTCCTCAAACGATAACCGGCTCGTGCTCGATCGGGGTGAAATCCGCTTTCCCGAGACTGACGACTCGGGGCACCACCTTATCCGCTACCCCGAGGTCAAGCAGCATCACGTGGTCTTCGGAATGATGGATCATGGCGTCGAGCAGGGCAATCAATTCGGCGTGTTGAATAGGGGTCAGCCGGCACTGGAAGACGGAGAGCTGGAGCCATTCGCCGTAGCCTTTCATGAGCTTGAAGATCCGGCGCCAGCGGCCTTGATCCGAGATGTCGTAGGTGACGATGTAGAGCCTTTGGTCCATGAGTTACCTCGGTGTGAAGTTGGGGTAGGCGTCGAGCTCGCCGTGCAGGAAACGTCCGAACAGACGGGCCTGGAGCTCCAGCAGCCGCCGATAGCTGACCCGATACTGGAACAGCGGATGGGTCACTTCATGGCTCATACGCCGCTCGAAGGTACCGATGAACCGCTTGCGGCCGTCGTTGGTGAGATTGACGCTGCCGGCGGCCTGCACGAAGTCGGTGGGCCGAACCTCACCATTGTTGATGGCCTGGAGCACGACCGAATCGGCGATCAGGGGTCGGAACGGCTCCATCAGGTCGAGGGCCAACGCGGGCCGTCCGTATCTGGGCTGGTGGTAGAAGCCGCGGTAGGGGTCGAAGCCGACGGCCGACAGGGTGACGACCCAGGTGCGCACCAGCAGGGTGTAGGCATAGGAGAGCATGGCGTTGACCGGGTCCGTCGGGGGACGGCGGTTGCGGGTCCTGAAGTCGAATCCGAACGCCTCGTTGCGATACTGGTCTCGGATCAGGTAGCGGAAGGAGCCGAAGTAGCGGGAGGCGGCGGAGCCTTCGATCCCGAGCAGGCCCTGGAGGTCTTTGACTCGCTGCAACCGACGGATATCGCCCCGGAGGTCTTCGAGCAGGGCATCCGGGGCGTCGGGTCCCTTCCAGTTGCGGCGCAACAGGGTGCGGGCGTTGCGGATCTTGGCCTCCACCAGGCCCTTGGCGAGGCGCAGGCATAGGGCCGGGTCGAAGCTCGCCGTGTACTGCGCGGTGCGCAACTCCACGTTCTTGTGCCCGGTGCCGATGGTATGCCCCATGAGCCAACCGCCGAAGCTGTGCCAGCTTATGGGGATGTTGCGTCTCATCAGTTCGTGCAGGGCGGGCGTGGTAATGTAGACATTGCCGAAGACGGCGACCTGGGAGACATCGATGAGCCGCACGCTCTGAACCTTGTCGTCGCCGATATAGATATCCAGGCGCTCACCGCGCTTGCTGATCTTGGCATGGTGGGTCTGGACATAGACCGGCAGGGCGGTGCCCCGATCAACCGTGAGGGGACGTGGTGTCAGCTCGGAGCCGCGGAAAAAGTTGACCTCGTCCGGCAGACAGATACCCACCAGGGAACAGCGGGGACACTTGGGGCTGTCCGCCAACGGCGGTGGAATCTGTCCGCCGGCGGCAATCAGGCGCAGGCCGTCGATGGCGTTGTGGGTGGTGCGGCGCAGTTCCTCGTCGAACAGGACGGGCACCCGCTCGCGACTGGCGGCGTAATAGAGCACCCCCTGTTCGCAGCGATAGCCGTGCTCGCTCAGGATCATGCCCTGGACGCAGAGCTGGACACGTTCCGGCTCGTAGGCGCCGCGCGGTACGTGCGGGCGCTTGCCGCGCTTGTAATCGACCGGGGTCACGTGATCGCCCGCGCCCTCGACGAGATCCATCTTGGCGATGAGCCCAAGCCGGTTGGACGACAGGGTGATGGAACGGGCGTGGATAGGTTCCGGCTCCTCTGCCTCCCGCGGTGCGGGCAGCTTGCCTCCGGGCTTGTCCACTCGCCGGTGGATGTAACGCCCCTCCACCGTATCGCGGGAGTCTTCCCATTCCCCTTGTACCCACTCCAGATAGGCCAGGCGCGGGCAATATTGGTACTCATTGACCATGCGTGCCGGCAGCAGCGGCAGGTCCCGGTTGAGCTCCGGGAAAGGCAGGGGGAGCTCGGTCTGCTCCGGGGGGTGGTCTTGGGAGGGGAGATCTTGGTGCACGTCGTCCATCTTGTGCCGGCTTCCGTAAATCGAATCCTATTCGTCTTCCATTGTGTGCTACATTATGTACCACAATTCGTGTCGTGAGGTCTAGGCTATGGGTGCGATGAGTTTGCGATTGACCGAAGGGTTGGAACAACGCCTGGCGGAGGAGGCCAAGATCGAGCGCAAGCCGCGGTCCGAGTTGGTGCGCGAGGCCTTGCGTGAGTTCCTACACCGGCGCGAGCAGGAAAGGTTCATGGCAGCCATGGTCGCCGAAGCGAAGCAGGCATATGGCGATCCCGAAATCCGACGTGAAGCGACAGCAATCGCTGAAGAATGCTTACCCTTCGACAATGAGTCGTTGGACATTACAGAGGGGCGTCGTCCCGGCGAACCCGGACCGGAAGCATCCGGTGAAAAGTGGTGGAGGTGATGCGCCGGGGAGAAGTTTGGACGGCGAATCTCAATCCTCCGCGCGGACAGGAGATCGGCAAGATCCGGCCAGTCGTCATCATGCAGACCGATAGGCTGGGTGGAGCGCTCACGCCGCTGGTTATCGTGCTGCCGTTGACCACCAAGATTTACCCGACCTTCAAAATCTGGCGGGTGCAGGTGCCGGCCCGGGATCGACTGCTCAAGCCCTGTCAGGTGGTAACGGACCAACCCCGGGCCTTGGACCGTGCCCGCATTGGAGATGGACCTTTGACTACCCTTACGCCGGTTGAAATGGCCGCGGTGGAAAAGAGCCTGAAGGCAATATTGGGAATCTCGTGAGGCGACCAGCTTGCGTTTGCCGGTATGTAATCGGGTAGTGGTAAATTTTTAAATGGTTAGCGTAGAAGGGTTCATTATGCCCCGTTGCTTGGTTTGATCCCCTCTCCCCGGCCCTCTCCCGGAGGGAGAGGGGGTGCTGTGTGTGGCGTGCCCAACCCACTGCGAGTGGCGATGTTTCCATTTAAACCTTAACCACTACTTGTAATCGTTCGACCCCTACCTCGTCATTCCGGTAAGGGTTGCCGGAATCCAGTGCCACGGATGGCAAAAACAGTGGGGGTTTGAACAATTACACGACTTCAGGTGAATAATAAATGGCTTAGAGGCTGTCTAAAACGTGAATCCGTGAGATAACATTCGGCTGGTCAGATCCCGACGCTCCAGCGTCGATTAAGCGCCTCAGTAAACGCCTATCAGCACAGAGGAGCTGAGTCCGCTGGAGCGGATAAGACGGCGTTCCCACGCTGGAGCGTGGGAACGAGCGCGAAGCCGGTAGGATGTGGTGAGCGCCTGCCTACCGCCCCAGGGACGGGGCAGGTAGGCAGCGAACCGCATCTTTGGACGGCGGCGTGCCCAACAAATCATTTAAATATTAACCACTACCGGCGTTTGTAAGATACGCGTCGTGCCGCTCGGCGACAGCTTGCATGCCGGAGGAAAACCTGCCCGCGGCTTCAATCGCACGTCGGCGGCGCTCTGAAGGGCTCGTTTCCGGCCAGCTCGCGATCTAGGCGTCCACGGCGCGGTGAACCAGCTCGAACACTGACGCGTGCCCACGGGCCACTCGCCCACGCAGCACTTCAAGCAATCCTGAATTATTCGGCGCTGTTTGGGGGACCGGAGGTGTTGCGTTACGCCGCGTTCGAGGCCGTGCCACCCCTAAGCGTCTCCCCGCGCGGCTAACGCAATCTACACCCCATGCAAGGTCCGCGCGTCCGGGCAGCACGGCGGAACCATGGGTGTAGGTTGCGTTGAGACGCCGGCACAGAGGCTTCGGTGATCAACGGGCCTGTAGGCGTCGAAACGCAACACGTCCGGTCCTTCCGGGCGCGCAAAACCATTCGGAATGGGGCTACTCCCCAACGAACGCTGCGCTCGGGATGATAGAGCTGTCAGGTGCCCGCCGTGATGGCGGGCACAGCCCACCCGACGCCCGGCATACATTCCGTGCCAAAATCGTATCCACACGCAGAGCCGTCAGGCGAAGTGCGTAGCGCGTAGGTTGGGGTTCGTCCCTCACCCCAACCTTGTATGTTCTGTTTCCAAGGGAGAACCAAGGATCAGCTATAAAGGGACTTGATGGAGAGTACCTGGGAAGCCATCCCAACCTGAGGCCGCGAGCCTGGACATAGATTGGCTCCCCGCCCGCTTCGCCAATACCGGAGCGTATCCGAGGCCGTGAGCGAAGCTCTTGAGCCTGCATAGATAAGGTCGGTAGGCGAGGGGCCAGGGTCGGGGAACCAGGTCGCTCTCCTAACCGGTTGTTACTGAGTGGAGAAACAAACAGGAAGGTCGCCGGAATCGATGTCAGCTACCAAATCGTTACCTTGGTCATCAGCCGTGATGGCCAGATGGGAAAAGCCCGCGAATTCAAGAACACCCCCCAGGGGCACGCGGCCCTGATCAACTGCTTGCGTAAGGCTCAGGTCAGTCGCGTCTGTCTGGAGGCGACAGGCCTCTACCACCTCGATCTGGCCCTGGAGGACGCCGGATTCGCGGTCATGGTGATCAACCCCAAGGCCGCCAAACGCTTCGCCGAAGCCATGCAGTCGCGCACCAAAACCGATGCCGTCGATGCCGCGGTCCTGGCCGAGTTTGCCCACCGCATGCCCTTCCAGCCTTGGCAGCGCCCCGACGCACTGGCCCTGGCGATCCGGGCCTGCGCGCGCCGCATTGCGGCGCTTAACAAGCTCCAGACCCAGACCAAGAACCAACTTCATGCGGCCCAGCAAACGGCCATGACGCCCGATTTCCTGATCGCCGCTCTCCAATGCAGCATCGAACACTTCGACGCCCAGATCGAGCACCTGCGCCGACAGGTGTTAGACCTCATCGCCGCCAATGAGAAACTTCAGGAGAGCCTCGAATTGCTCATCAGCGTCACCGGTATCGCCGCCGCCAGTGCCATCCAACTCCTGGGCGAATTGCTGGTCTTGCCCGAGGACATGAGTGCCAAGCAAGGGGTTGCCATGACTGGCCTCGATCCCCGCGCACAGCAGTCCGGCACCAGCGTCAACAAAAAGCCCCGCTGGTCCAAAGCCGGAAACCGCTACTTGCGCATCGCCCTTTATATGCCCACGCTCAGCGCCTCGCGTCACGATCCCAAGGTCAGGGCTTACTACCACCACCTCATCGACACCCGCGGCCTCAAGAAGATCCAGGCCGTCTGTGCCGTCATGCGTAAGCTCCTGCTCGCTATCCCGGCCATGCTCAAAAATCGCAGGCCTTTCGATAGCAGCCGTTTCTACTCGCCGGCCGAAACGACTGCCTGATTAGTCCAATTTATGCACCGGAGGTGAATTTTTTGGGAAGTGGGTATACGGTTAGCTCCTCCTGACACAAAATATTGTGGTTACTATTGGTGAGACCACAAGATATTGGGGGTGGAGGAGCTAACCGTATACCAACCTTTTGGGATAAGGAGGCACATTGGACTTGCAGTGGAACAGAGTATCTACGCGGGCTGAGCTTAATATAGAGGATAGTCGAGGGCTATTGTGTGGTATAATTTTGGAATCGGCTGTAACTTGTGTCTACACCCGTATCCAGGCGGTTATCTCAACTTTTCGTAAACGCGGACAGAATGTCTCTGTCAGCTTGCGTTAAGTGTTTCTTCTCTTGCTGTTGCTTAGTTGGTAGGGGAAGTGGGTAATCACGATAATTATTGATGAGGTGAACAATGAAAAAATTCTTTCCTGTGACACAGTTCCCTGTCTCCAATGTTTCTCCCGCCAAGGAGGCTTTGGCCAAGGAATACGACCAAGGCAACAAAGGTTATCTCACAGCAGATGAACTTGCCGAACTCTATGTAAGGAAAGTTCCTGAAGCCGATGGTTTTGTTCCAGAGGATTTAGGAGATGTCCTTGAATTTTTAGGGGTTCAGCAAAAGATCCGCCAGGACTATGTGGACAGTTGGGAAGCCATGGTCAGCTACCAGATATACACCAACGACTGGCGTGGTGACTTCAACATTACAGGCATAGGTGCCGGCCACGTAAAGACCGGACGTCGCATGATCCCAAACGATAAAGAACTTTTCCTTTTCGATTTCGTTCTGGATCGCATTGACAAGGATTATTTGCTGGATAACCTGAATGATGCCAGGTTGGTGGTAGGCCCCAAAGATTTCCCGGCGTTTCCAGGTAATATCGAGCCTGAGAAGCGATTTCTGGCCATGACCTTTTCACCGCAAACAACTGTGCGAATTCAGCCCCCCCGCTTCTCCAGTCATTATTGGAATAACCTACCCGAACCAGCTCGTTGCTGGTGTGGATATAGACGATCTGCGAAAGTTGGCCAAGGGAACCGGAGGCATCAGTTTCTACGCCGCCCTTACCCTGGGAAATGAGTCCCAGTGGATTAATCGGGATGGGAAGAGTTGTCTAAATTTCGAGGTACCAGACGCTGACCTAGGGACGCCGGGAAGTCCATAAGTCTTCCCTAATCCGCCGTGAATGGGCATGAAGAGGCGTTTCGGGAGGGGTCACTTTTTTGCTTGGCCCCTCCGCTTCGCTTTTATCTGAATCTGACCGAACGCTGTCAGTTGCGCTGCCGGCACTGCATCAATGATGCCCCGCGAAGAACCGCATCCCAAGAGGCACGGGATCTATCTGGTGTGGTACTGCAGAAGCTTGGGCCGCATTTGCTTAACGCGTCCTATATTTCTCTCTCTCACGCTGGTGAGCCGACCTTCTCCCGAGCGTTTTGGCCTTTGCTGCGAATTATCGCCAAGATACCCGAGGACCAACGTCCTGTAGTGCATCTAATGAGCAACGGTAAAGTTGTGGATGCGCAATTTTTCCGACGTGCTGTTCAGCATGGGGTGCGGTCCTGGATGTTCAGTGTAGATGGACTGACCCCGGAGTCTCACGACTGGCTGCGAAGGGGTTCAAGCATTCACGAACTGGGAGAAAAGATTCGCGAATTGTGCTCGTTAAGACGCCAGGAGGGGCTGAAGACGCGAATCGGCATTAGCTGGACGGTTACGCACAAGAACCTCCATGAGCTCTCAGTCCTTCCTGATCGAGCCCACGAATGGGGGCTAGACTACATAAAGCTAGAGGAGGTATGCCCTGTGAATCCCTGCGCAGCAGAGCTGGGTGATCTCCCAGGTGCGATATTCTACCCAGCGCTGAAGGCCTTTGCAGACCGCTCAAAGCAACTGGGACTCCGCTTCGTCGACCATACAGCTACCATGCAGGTTTTCAAGTGTCGTATGGCCTTTGACTCCAAAATGGTAGAGTTCAGCAATGCAGATGACTACGCCAATTCTATAGCAATCAATCCCTGCCAGGCTCCTTATGACACTATCTATGTGGAGCCGGATGGAACCGTGAAGCCGCGCAGCTTTCACCACCGGGGAGCAGGCAATCTCCTGGAACTGAACCTTCTGGATCTCTGGAACGGAGCTGAGTTCCAGGGCTGGCGGAGAATTGTTCGCAACCGGCGAATCTGCCAAGGCCAAGTGACGTGCCTCTAGCAACGAAGGTGGGGGAAAGCAAATGCAAGTCGATTTCCGCTGGTCCGGAAGCCCAGGAAAAAAGGTGGAAGTGGTGGGCGAGTTTCCCACCTGGAAGGTACTTCACCGGATGCATGAGACAGAGCCTGGACACTATAGCCTTTCACTTGAACTGAGCTCAGGTATCTATTCTTACAAGATTCGAGTCGATGAGAGCCAGTGGTTGAGTGACCCCGAGAACCCATGGACTGACCACGTTCTGGACTTCGGCAATAGCACCCGTGTGGTCGGCGGTAGCGAACCGCCGCTTTTCTTTGCTCCCTGCCGCCGGTGTTGGGTGATGGATTCTGATAGAGTGCTCACGGTAAACGTTGAGACAGAAACCGGTGCCAGACAGCCAGATCAGATCAGGTTACTCACAGAAGGGGGATCCATTTGCGGACATTTAAAGTGCCGTGTGCACATTCGACGGGCCAATCGCGTTTTCCTCCAGTTTCAAGACACAGTGCCTCAGGATGCAACGAAGGCTTCCTTTGGGGGGTATTCCGAGTTCTCACTACCGAAACCAGAGGAACCACCTGGGCCGGAGTGGATGAAAGGAGCACTCATCTACTCGATCTTTTTAGATCGGTGGTTTCGGGGATCAAGCTCGCCTCCAGATGCGCGAGCCCAACTAAGAGACATCCTCTCAACACGGAATGTGATCTATGGCGGTAACCTTGATGGCGTCAGGGAGTCTTTGGGATATCTGTGCGATCTGGGAGTGAATGCCATTGCTTTGACGCCAATCTATCTGTCCAATTCGCCTCATCGATACGATGCCCACGACTTTACTCGAGTAGATCCCCGCTTAGGCGTAGAGAAAGACTTAGACCGACTCATAGAGGCATGCCATTGCCGAGGAGTTAAGCTGATTCTGGATGCCGCTTTCACGCACTGTCATTGGTCACATCCGGCCTTCCGGGATTTGCTCTCCTATCAGGAATCCTCCAAGTACCGGTCCTGGTTCAGAGTCAACCGATTCCCGGTTTCCCTGGACGACCCGGAGTCCTATGCCCATTACCCTCGAAATCGTGGCCTGCCGTTACTTGATTTGAGCTGCGACACGCTCAGGGAACATATCATCGCCGTGGCCGAACAGTGGATCCGGCGAGGCGTTGACGGGTTGAGATTGGACGCTGCTGAGGAAGCCCCGGACGAGCTGTGGCGAACGCTTCGTCACCGCGTTCGCAAATTGAACCCACAGGTGGCGCTGATTGCCGAGTGCGTGACAGACCAGATTATTCGCTATCTAGGTAACGGTGGCGCAGATGCCGCTACAGACTTTACAACCCATGAGCTTATCATCCGTGCTTTTGCACTGAGGCAGCTTACGGCCAAAGAATTTACAGAACTTGCGCGCATCACCGAGTTTCGTCAAGGTCCGAGGCTGGAAAGCTACCGACTGCAGTTTCTGGACAATCACGACACGAATAGGTTCGTGACGCAAGCCTATTTCTACGTGCGGCTTCGCCTAGCACTGACCTACTTGCTGCTCCGTCCAGAGCCAGTGTGGTTCTATTACGGAACTGAGCAGGCCATCACGAGCAGGGTTGCAAGATCTGAAAAGGAAAACGCCTGGCCGGACCGAATGCCTATGCCACCTCTGTCTGGTCAAACAGAGACGGCGGTTCTGGTCCGTTGGCTGCTAAGGTTGCGACAATGTTTTACCTCCGCCGAATTGGGCGATACTTGCATGCTCGACGCGGGGGAACAATTGGTAGCATATGAACGCACCAATACAAAGGGATGCCTGACAGTGGCAGTAAATATCTCCAATCACCCTGCTCCACTGATGGCTCTTATGGTGGACAGCGACACAGTATTGCTAACTGTCCACGCAGATGAACCCCTGGACGGCATGCTTCCTGCAAACTCAGCAGTTGTGCTCTGGTGCAGCAGGCTTAATTCTATGCGCGCGTAATCATTCAGATCCCCTGCCCAGAATCAGCGATATAGTGAGAGATGTATGTTTCCAGCATGGGTGACAGGTATAGCCGGAAACAACCGCGGTTCAAGCCTCAGGTCCGAAACAGGTGCAATAGTCGCTGCAGACCCTGCAGGAAGGTGCGCGGCAGCTGTAGATACCTTCCGTTTCGCATAGCTGCTTATAGAGAAAGCGCTTCCATTTCATGTTCTTGACGTTGCGCGCCGCCAGGGCCGGGAAATTCCGGCGCATCCGACACCTCAGTGTTCCCCACCCGTCACGACAGTCCTTTAGGTCGGTACAATCACGCGAGTGCCGTCTGTGAGCCGGCCAGCACGCTGCGCGAACCTGCGGTCGTCGAAGGTATACAACGCCGTACAATGGGCGCTGCCTTTCAGGTGTAAGGCGTCCGCGAAGTCTATTCCTTGAGTCATGAGGGGAAACGCCACGGCGATGCGTTCGGCCTCTTCGGTGTTAACGTGTTGAAGCCCGAGCAGGTGTTCACGCGGACGACTTGTGCTGCGTCAAAGCCGTAGAAGGCCCGCAGGACCCATTCCAGCTCCAGTACCACGGTGATGGGAACGAACAGGCTCGGACTCTCGGTAATAATGCGGCGGGCGATGGGACTCTGCCTGGCGGCTTTCGGGTCTCCCGGGTCGTCCACATAGAAGCGGGAGAGTGATGCGATAGGCGATCTGCCGCGGGGTCATGCCGAGTAGCCTGGCGGCCTTGGCCTGGACCCAGCCAGCCGCTTCCAAGGCGGCGATAACCCGCTCGCGTTCGTCGAGATTCGGGTCGTCCGGAGCGACCGGTGAGGAGGACACCGCAGGCAGCGCCTGGTCAGGATCCGCCGCACCCACATCGAGTCCGGCTATTTTATCTCTGCGCCTTTGCGGTTCAAACTGTCCCGAGGTCTTCTTAAATGTCAACAGGATCCGGGACTGAACCGTGCAAATCGAAAGCATCGAAATCAAGAACTACCGGCTCTTCCGCCATACAGCGGTGAGGGACCTGCCACCTATGACTGTGGTCGTGGGGGCCAACGGATCGGGCAAGTCGACGCTGTTCGACGTGTTTACCTTCTCGAACTGAGCATTCCCCGCAAACTGCGGGCATGGCAGGAGCCGGGGGTGCGGTTCGTGGTCATCCGCTTGCACAGATACCCTCTAATCAGATCGATCCCGACGTTTCGGCCGCCAGCGGCTCAAATGTTTCCTGCCGGCAGGCGCCGAAGCCGGCGGGCCAGGGAGCGGTCAAGCGGCAACGCAGCCGAAACTGTAAGGGCGCATCCGGATTCACCGCGACTATGGTTACCTGAACCTGGTCTTTGCCTATCAGATCCAGGAGCTTGGTAAAGTCCGCGGAATAGAATCTAGGACAATACCCTACGCCCAAGATGGGATCACCCGTCCGCATCAGCATTGCATCATCATCGAACGGGTTTTGGATATCCCGCATCAAATAGAGCCATTCTCCGGGGTCAAGGGTCTCGATCCGCTCTCGACTTGTCGGGGGCATATATCGAATACCATGGCTGAAATACTCGACCGCATAGTGATTGTCCGGGGTCGGCTCGGGAGAGGGGAAAATCTGCAACGAATCCGTTGCCCGTATACCACCGCTGCGCGCTAATTGATCCAGGGCGTCATCCGATCCTTCCAATCCGAGCCAACACAGAAAGTCCCTATATTCCGGGCGTGACTTGGGTAGTAGCCGATTGGCGAACAACGGAAAGAGTTCTTTAGCGACATAGACGTCATGGAGGTTAGTCATGCGGCCGAACGGCACGAAGCGTTCGGCTGCCTCCGCGCCTCTCGTGTAGACAAAATGGTAATCGCCGTCTTCACGGGATAGTCGCCCGACAGGCCACCAGCGACGGGTTTCCGGGTCTTGCCAGGCCACAAAGAGCACGTTCATCGTTATCTCCTCCTCGATACGGCTTCCAGTAATCGACGCTTATTGGCCTCCAACATCCGTAAGGCAAAATCTCTTGCCGGTGTCGTGATCAGGTGTGAGGGCACCTGCACAAAGATGGACTCGAAGTCCGACATGCTCAGGCCGGACAGCACTTTGAGCCAGTAGCAGGCAACCGCCGGACGCATCTTTGCAGCCGCCGTGAAGGCATCCAGGGTGGTCATGGTCCGACGTGCCGTGGGGGTCTCGAAAAACCCGGAGCGCCCGCGTGGCATAGGCTTCAACCGAACCGCCGCGATCCTGAGTCATCAGTCGTTTGAGTCGATTCTCGTCGGTCTCATTCCACCCGAGACTCGACGCATGGTCGAAGGTCGGGGCTAACATGACGTGCGAAGGAGATCCACCGCAGCTGATGAAACCCCAATTCTCATCGTGTCGGTCCGAGTTGCCGATCAGGGCATCGAGCACCAGATACCCGACCATCAGATCATCGGCCCGTCCAATGGACGAGGGCGCAGCATATCCAACCGGAAGCTCAACCGGAAATCCAAACGGCGAGTTCGCGCCGAGGGCTAAGAAGACGCGCACCGTGTGTTGCCGGGCTTGGTAAAGCCTTTGATCCTTGTACGCTGGCTTCAGCCTGGACAGGATAGCGTTCGCCGTTACATATTCACAGCCTGCAGGCAGAAAAGACTTGGTGACGACGCCCTCGCGTCCTTGCGAGGTGGCGAACTCATAATGGGCATGAGGAATCTCGAGCAGGGCACAAATCTCGCAGGCAACCTTCTCCGCCCAGTTTTCGCCGGTTCCCGGGCGCCCCTCCTTGAAGAGCAGGGTATCCCCCGCATACCAGAATTTGCGTTTCGTCCCCTGCTGTTCGACCTTCTCCCCGGCGTCATCGGGTATTTGGATAATCGGATAGATCAATGGTCTTTCCGTTCAAGGCAGCAGGTATAATTTTCAGTCGCCACTTTTACGCCATCTTGTCCGCTCCCGCGGACGCAGCTCCTCTGTACTGATAGGCGTTGGCGGTTAGCCTACCGAGGCGCTTAATCGACGCTGGAGCGTCGGGATCTGCTCCCACGCTGGAGCGTGGGGAGCCAGCCGAAAATCAATGTGTTAGTTTTTTAGTTTTTAGACAGCCTCTCAGTCACCAGTTTTTATCGTCACCAATGTATCTTTTACTAGATCCAGGTTAGGAAGCGGGAGAAGCCATCTCATCGACCACGTGAGCTGTCCCATGGCCTTATGAGGGTGTCGCAAAAGCCCCTCTCCCGCCGGGAGAGGGGTTGGGGAGAGGGGGTTAAAAGGCGAGAGGGGGTCAAAGGGCGAAGATCGGTGCCTTTTGCGACACCCTCCTTATTGGACCGACCGGATTACTTTTTCTATACTCAACCAGGTCTTTTGTTGCGTAACACCAGAGCGCCAAGACTTGCTCCCACAAACGAAAAAACAACCCGTTGCTTGGTGTTCTGAACCAACCCAATTACTAGGTCCCTCACCATGCTCAACTCGGCCGCTCAGCTCCCGCAACGTCACCTGATCTCTGTCCGGGAGTACTTCCGCATGGGAGAGACTGGGGTCTTGGATCCCGAGGCACGCTGCGAGCTGATAGAAGGCGAGCTGTTCGATATGCCCCCCATCGGTCCCTCACATTCCAGTAAGGTCATACGCCTCAACCGGCTCTTCTCCCGGATAATCGGCGATCAGGCCATCGTCTCAGTACAAAATCCCACGGTGCTCGGTGATCTCTCAGCCCCCCAACCGGATCTGGCGCTGCTGCGCTGGCAAGAGGATTTCTATGAGCAGGCCCATCCGAGACCGGAGGATATCCTAGTGCTGGTCGAGGTGGCGGACAGCACCCTGGCCCACGACCGTGACCGCAAGCTCCCTCTCTACGCCCGCTTCGCGATCCCGGAGGTCTGGCTCGTCGATGTGGTAGGCAAAGCACTGATTGTGCATCGGGACCCGGAGAACGGGTCGTACCGAACGAGGTTTCAGGTGCAGGACCTATCACATGTCACCATCGCCGCGCTGCCCGACAGCGAGTTGGATCTGCGGTCGCTGTTCTGAACCCTCGCAATTGCCCGCGCTCAGATCAATGTCAACCGCCCCTAATGCCGTGAAAGCTCGATCCGATCTCCGAGGTCGAGTCCGAGGGTACGGCGTGCATCCCCTTGATTGACTGCCAGCTCCACGAGACCAAAGGCGTCCTCGTACCAAAACGCCTGCCCGGGAGGTACGGCGCAGAAGGTGCGTGCATAGGTGATGTCCCGTCCGCCGACCCTCAGTCGCGCGTCCCGGTCCAGGTCAGCGGCTTGAATCCCGGTGATCAGGTTGCCGTATCTGTCTGCATAGACCACTTTGGCGAGCGCATTCGGCCAATCGTTTCCGATCAATAGACCCCCGTCGAGCTCGGTGTAGCGCGGGAGCTTGCCGTCGCACAAGCTGGCTGCAATGGGCGCGAACAGGTCTCGACCGTGGAAGCTCGCCGAGAGAACCTCGGGACGCCAATCCACCCGCAGAACCCGCACCTGGTCCGCGCGTCGGGCAACCAAGGCCAGAAGGCCGTTGTCCGGGCCGACGTACCAGTCCCCATCGGCCTCGATGGCAAGCGCCGAACGCTCACCACCGACGCCGGGATCGACCACACAGAGATAGAGGGTACGGGCTGGCATGTCCCGTACCAGAGCAGGCAGGAGATAGGCGGCCAGGTCGGCACGGAAGGGTGCAAGATCGGAAATCAGGTCGATGACCGGGACCTGTGGGAGCAATCCTGAGAGGCGCAGCTTCATCTGGCCCACGTAAGGACTGCCCACACCGAAATCCGTTACCAGTGCAATCCGATCGATCGGTTGCATGTGATAGACAAAATCGACCAGGAAGGCGCCTATAACTTTCTTTTCGACTAATCTGTGAAAATCTGCGTAATCTGCGGATCTAAAAACTCAATCCTCGTCGCTCTCGCCGGACTCCGAGCGCGGACGGTCCACCAGCTCCACATAGGCCATGGGGGCCGCGTCTCCGGCGCGAAAGCCACATTTCAAGATGCGCAGGTATCCGCCGGGGCGGGCCTGGTAACGCGGGCCCAGCTCGACGAAAAGCTTGCCGACCGCCTCTTTATCACGCAGACGCGCAAAAGCCAGACGCCGCTTGTGCACGGAATCGGTCTTGGCCAAGGTAATCAGAGGCTCGGCCACTCGCCGCAGTTCCTTCGCCTTGGCTAGCGTGGTCTTGATGAGCTCATGGCGAAACAGTGAGTTGGCCATGTTTCTGAACATGGCATTGCGGTGCGAGCTGGTACGATTGAGATGCCTTCCGGCCTTGCGATGACGCATGGGTTCTTCCCGAATCTATTTGACGACGAACTCCTCGACATTCTCCGGCGGCCAGTTCTCCAGTCGCATGCCGAGGGACAGGCCACGCGTGGCGAGCACATCCTTGATCTCGGTAAGGGATTTTTTGCCGAGATTCGGGGTCTTGAGCAGCTCGACCTCGGTGCGCTGAATCAGGTCCCCGATCAGATAGATGTTCTCCGCCTTGAGGCAGTTCGCCGAGCGCACGGTGAGCTCCAGATCGTCCACCGGCCGCAGCAAAATCGGGTCGATCGACGGTTGCCGGGACTTGTCCTTGGTGCCCTCGTCGACGGGTCGGGTACCTTCCAGGACAATGAAGCTGGAAAGCTGGTCCTGAAGAATGGCCGCCGCCTTCTGGATCGCCCCCTTCGGATCGATGGTACCATTGGTCTCCAGGTCGATCACCAGGCGGTCCATGTCAGTCCGTTGCTCGACGCGGGCGGACTGGACGTCGATGGCGACCCGGCGCACCGGACTGAAGGAAGCATCCAGAGGCAGCTTGCCGATAGGGCGCTCGTTTCCCGCCTCGACCTCCCGCTGGGTAGCCGGCTCGTAGCCGCGACCGCGACGCACGGTCAAGGTCATGCTGAGCTCATTCGCGCCGGTAAGGTTGGCGATGACCAGCTCCGGATTGGCAATCTCTGCGCTGTGATCGAGGGTGATGTCACCGGCGGTTACCGGGCCCGGCCCGGGTTTGGAGAGCGTGAAGGTCGCCTCGTCCTTGCCCGCGAGGGAAATGGCAACCTCCTTGAGGTTGAGCAGGATCTCCAGTACGTCTTCCTGGACCCCTTCCAGCGTCGTGTACTCGTGGAGCACGTCCTGAATCTCCACCTCCGTAACCGCACAACCGGCGATCGAAGAGAGCAGGATACGGCGCAGCGCATTACCCAGGGTATGGCCGAAACCGCGTTCAAGCGGCTCTAACGAGATGCGCGCGTGACTGCGCCTCCCATCGACCTGCTCGACCTTTACGATACGCGGTTTGAGAAAGTCGCCAACAGCATCAGCCATGCAAGGACCCCCTGCGTTTCCTTACTTGGAGTACAACTCCACGATAAGTGATTCGTTGATCTCCGACGGGAGATCCTCGCGGTCCGGGAGCCGTTTGAAGACCCCCTTCAGCGCGTTGGTGTCAACCTCGATCCAATCCGCGAATCCATACTGCTCGGCCAAGGCAATTGCATTTTGGATACGAACCTGCTTCTTGGCCTGCTCTCGAACCTCGATCTGATCCGCTTCGCTGACTTGAAAGGACGGCACATTGATACGCTTCCCATTGACCAGGATGCCCTTGTGACTCACCAATTGCCGCGCCTCCGCCCGGGTGGATCCGAATCCCATCCGGTAGACGACATTGTCGAGGCGACGCTCGAGCAATCGCAACAGGTTCTCACCGGTGGCGCCCTTAGCGCCGGCCGCCTGCTTGTAGTAGTTGCGAAATTGCTTCTCCATCACGCCATAGATGCGGCGTACCTTCTGTTTCTCACGCAGCTGCAGGCCATAGTCGGAGATCCGGCGCCGTCTTTCGCTGGCCTGGCCCGGAACCTTTTCCAGATTGCACTTGCTATCCAGCGAACGGGCGCGGCTCTTCAACGCCAGGTCAGTGCCCTCGCGCCGTGCCAATTTACAGGTAGGACCGGTGTACCTTGCCATCTTCTTAAATCCTATCGAGATCCTATACGCGCCGCTTCTTCGGCGGCCGACAACCATTGTGAGGGATCGGGGTGACGTCCGTAATGCTCGCAATCTTGAAGCCGGCGTTATTGAGCGCCCGCACCGCCGACTCCCGACCGGGCCCAGGTCCCTTGACGTTGACGTCCAGATTCTTCAGCCCGAATTCTCTGACCGCTTGACCGACCCGATCCGCTGCCACCTGAGCCGCGAACGGAGTGCTCTTTCTGGAGCCGCGAAAGCCGGAGCCGCCGGCGGTCGCCCAACCCAGGGCATTCCCCTGCCGGTCGGTGATGGTGATGATGGTGTTGTTGAAGGAGGCGTGGATATGGGCAATCCCATCCGCCACTTGCTTTTTGACCTTCTTCTTGGTTCGGGTTGGTTTTGCCATTTTCAGGGTCCGCTTAAACTATTCGTCAGACATTTTTTGTGCGCTGAATTACCCAAAAAAGCACCTATGATTAGAAATATCAGCCACAGAATATAGACATTGATGGTATTGTTATCACTCTTCTTCATTGCCGTTACTTCGGCTTTCATGATCTCTCCCGGCGGCTCTAACTTTATCTTCTACCGTTGCAATATGGTAAATTGCTATGGCATCGAAGTACAGTGCTTTGTTAACTTTATTACTTCAGCGGCCAAAACCAAATTTCTTTCGAGTTAAAGTAACAATTGGAGTTACATACTGCTACTGAATTTGAGGCATCAATAAGATCAATATGGCCGCCACCATAGCCGGTAACTTTCCAAAAAAGAACCACTCCTTTCCGACCTGCCACATTTTTAATAAACTCAGAAGGTTTATATACTTCTGGCTTACCAAAGATATTAGGTTTCATAAGTTGATCCGCTAATAACTTTGCACCTAGCTCGATACGTCTTCCTTTATAGGGGCCACCTTTAATCTTCAAGCGACCAGTAAAATTTACACCGGATTTGATTAATGCGAGACTCATGCGGACTGCACATGTATTTTCATAAGCTGGATTTTGTTTTTTTAAATCAGCAAGATTATACCCAATCTCCTTATAAACATCCTCCCCGGACATATAGTTGGAACTGACTCGATCAGATGAATAGTGCTTACTCTTAAGGAGAGCATAATTTACTTTCATTCCCTCCCTCCACAGGGATAACGCCGACTCAGAATATCTTCGACAACGCCGGACGCACGTTCATTGAAACGGCTGCTATCCAGCTTTTTGAACTCCTCGAAAATACGTTCTCGTAATGTAACCGTTTTAAAGGTTCGATAGTCACACCAAGACTTCCCCTCCGTAGTATCCATTACGCCCAGCAAATAAAGTTCGGCATTCTTCCTCTCATTGGCATCTTTACTCATGTATGATCGAAAAAATTCTTGAGCTGTCAAATTAACGCTATCAACCGTCATATGATCTGAACTTATCAAACTCCGAGCATATGCCATTGCAGAGAAGAATATAACCAAGAGGGCGATGACCGAAGTATAAAACCTAATCTCCACGAAACCTTACCTTTTTGTTCGATTTAATCTGCACCCATTCGATCTTGTACTATCAACTCAACAGCTTGCCTGAGATTCTCTTTTGTTTTCTCAAAGGTTTCTCCTTGACCGTTGGCGCCGGGAAACTCCGAGCATATCGCCCAGAAACCTCCTTCCGGAGCCATCTCAATAATTGCTGTTACCTCAGCTTTCATGATCCTTTATCCCTTTATCGCCAATCAGTACTGCTTGATGGTGAAAACACCTATTTTTCAAGGTGCCCTTCTAACGCTTAATCGGACGCCGCGGACCTTTACGGGTACGGGCATTGGTGCGCGTGCGTTGGCCACGCAACGGCAGGCCGCGGCGGTGACGGATCCCCCGGTTGCAACCCAGATCCATCAGGCGCTTGATGTTCATGGAGACCTCACGGCGCAGGTCGCCTTCCACCGTATACTTGGTAACTTCCGCGCGTAGCTTGTCGATCTCACCCTCCGAGAGATCCTTGATCTTGGTATCGGTGGCGATACCGGCGGCATCGCAGATCTGCGCCGCACAGGTCCGGCCAACACCATAGATCGACGTCAAGGCGATCACGGTGTGCTTCTTGTCGGGAATGTTGACACCGGCAATACGGGCCATGCTCTTGCCTCCAACTCCGCTTACGTGCGGCCAGCGAAAACCGAGTATGTTACCAAAAGTATGTGGATAATCAATTAGGAAGCTGCCAGTCGCCGGCTTCCAGCTACCAGCCATCAGATCGCCGCTAATCCACAATCTCTCCGAAGCGACCGAACCGATTTTCCCATGCTCAATTTAACCGGGCTGTTCCACTGCCGGTAGCTGGCGACTGGTAGCTGGTAGCTGGTAGCTGGTAGCTGATCAGCCCTGGCGCTGCTTGTGGCGCGGATCCTTACAGATCACCCGCACCACGCCGTGGCGGCGGATGATCTTGCAGTTGCGGCATATCTTCTTCACCGAGGCCCTGACTTTCATTTCTTCACTCCAATCCCGAATGTGTGATGTTCTTACCGGGGCATCACCGGATCATGCCGGCACCGGGGGCCTTGAGATTGGCCTTTTTCATCAGGCCCTCGTACTGGTGCGACATCAAGTGCGCTTGGATCTGGGCCATGAAATCCATGACCACCACCACCACGATCAACAGCGAGGTGCCCCCGAAATAGAAGGGCACATTCCAACCCACGATCAGGAACTCCGGCAACAGGCACACGGCGGTAATGTAGATGGCACCGGCCGTCGTCAGTCGTGTCATCACGGTGTCGATGTACCGCGCCGTCTGCTCGCCGGGACGAATGCCCGGAATGAAGGCCCCGGACCGCTTCAGATTGTCCGCCGTCTCCTTGGCGTTGAACACTAATGCTGTGTAGAAGAAGCAAAAGAAGATGATGGCCAAGGCATAGAAGATGACGTACACCGGCTCGCCGGGGGAGAGTTTGCTGGTGATCTCGGCCAACCAGCGGAAGTCCTCGGATTGGCCGAACCACTGCCCTAGGGTACCGGGAAACAGGATGATGCTGGAGGCGAAGATGGGCGGGATCACGCCCGCCATGTTCAGCTTCAAGGGCAAGTGGGTGCTCTGAGCGGCCATCAGCCGGCGTCCCTGCTGGCGGCGCGCATAGTTGACCGTAATCCGGCGCTGACCGCGTTCGACGAAGACGACAAAGGCGGTCACCCCCAGGGCCAGCACAAAGAGGGCGAGCACCGCGAGCGCGTTCATCTCGCCGGTGCGTACCAGCTCCAGGGTACCGCCGATGGCTGCGGGCAGTCCGGCGACGATACCGGCGAAGATGATCAGCGAGATGCCGTTACCGATACCCCGCTCCGTGATCTGCTCGCCGAGCCACATCAGAAACATGGTTCCCGTGACCAGGGAGACGGTCGCCGTGAATACGAATCCGTAGCCGGAGGTTACGACGATTGCCGAGCCCCCTGCGGTCTGGCCCTGCAGGGCGACAGAGATGCCGATGGCCTGGAAGGTCGCCAAGGCCACCGTGCCGTAGCGCGTATATTGGGTGATCTTGCGCCGTCCCGACTCGCCTTCCTTCTTGAGCTGCTCCAGCTTCGGAATCACCGCCGTCATCAGCTGCATGATGATGGAGGCCGAGATATAGGGCATGATGCCCAGGGCGAACAAGCTGGCACGCTCCAGGGCACCGCCCGAGAACATGTTGAACATATCCAGGATCGAGCCTTGGTTCTGATCGAACAGATAGGCCAAGGCCTCCGGATTGACGCCGGGCACCGGAATGAAGGTGCCGATCCGATACACGAGCAGCGCGCCGAGCACGAACAGCAACCGTTGGCGCAGCTCCGTAAGCCGCCCCATACCGCTGAGTGCGCCGAGCATAGCTGAGCTGTTTCCAGCCATCAGAGGTATACCGCCTAAGCCTTTTGAAAGGGTTCGGAACTAGGGGCTGTTGACATAATCGTCGTGCCAACCGCTAATAGGACAAGATTAACAGGATTTCCAGGATTAACAGGATCTTATAACTGATTATTCAGAAAAATAATCCTGGAAATCCTGTTAATCCTGTACTATTAGGAGACAAGCCCAGAGGTTAGGGTTTACTCCTTTTCGACCGTGCCACCCACCGCCTCGATGGCGGCACGCGCACCCTTGGTGACCACCAGGCCACGTACCCGGAGGGCACGATCGAGAACTCCGGAGGCAATGATCTTGACGTGCCTGATCCTTCCCGAGATCAGATCCGCCTTCCGCAGGGCCGCAAGATCGACCACATCGCCATCGATACCGGCGAGTTCATGCAACCGGATTTCGTCTTTGAGCTGTGCCTTGCGCGAGCGAAAACCCACCTTGGGCAGGCGGCGCTGCAAAGGCATCTGGCCACCCTCGAACCCCGCCTTGAGGTAACCACCGCCGGAACGGGATTTTTGACCCTTGTGACCACGCCCACAGGTCTTGCCGTAGCCGCTACCGATACCGCGACCGACGCGCTTGGCGGTACGCTTGCTGCCCGGCGCGGGCCGGATGTCATTGAGGCGCATCGGGTGTTTCCTCCACCACCTTGACCATATAGGAGACCTTGTTCACCATGCCGCGGGTCGCCGGCGTGTCCTCGACCTCCACCACCTGGTGCATGCGCCGTAACCCGAGACCGCGCACGCACGCCTGATGTGTCGCCAGTCGACCGCCCAGGCCACGCACTAGGGTGACCTTCATTGTCTGCTTGTCCGTCATCGCCTACCCCAGAATCTCCTCGATCGTCTTGCCGCGTTTCGCGGCCACGTCCTCGGCATTCAACATGCCCCGAAGACCCTTGATGGTAGCCTGGACCACGTTGATCGGGTTATTGGTTCCGATACACTTCGCCAGTACATTCTGCACCCCAAGCACCTCGAACACCGCGCGCATGGCACCCCCCGCGATGATGCCGGTACCCTCGGAGGCGGGTTTCATGAAGACCCGCGCCGCGCCGTGACGGCCGACCAGGGAGTATTGCAGGGTCGTGCCATTGAGCTTGACCTCGACCAGGTTTTTGCGCGCACCCTCCATGGCCTTCTGGATGGCTACCGGGACCTCGCGCGCCTTGCCGGTGCCGTAGCCGACCTGGCCCTTGCCGTCGCCCACTACGGTCAGGGCCGAGAAGCCGAACTGACGACCGCCTTTGACCACCTTGGCGACCCGGTTCACCGCCACCAGCTTTTCGAGTAAGCCGTCACCTTCCGGCTTAGGATTGTAATTCGCCATCTTTAAGCCCCTAGAATTGTAACCCGTTTTCCCGCGCCGCTTCCGCCAGGGCCTTGACCCGGCCATGGTAGCGGAAGCCGGAGCGATCGAATGCCACCGTTTCGACACCTGCCGACTTGGCGCGCTCGGCAATGATCTTGCCGATAACCGCCGCGGCTCCTGCATTGCCCGCATGTCCTGTGCTCGACTGGCGGTACTGCTTCTCCAGGGTGGAGGCACTGGCAACCACCCGGCTAGCGTCCGGATCGATGATCTGGGCATAGATGTGACGGGGGGTGCGGAAGACACACAGACGATAAGCACCCAGCTCCCGGATTTTGGCGCGGGCCCGCGCCGCGCGGCGCATACGGGCTTGCTTCTTGTCCATCCCCTACCCTCTATTTCTTCTTCGCTTCTTTGCGCAGGACCTGCTCGTCCGCGTAGCGCACGCCCTTACCCTTGTAGGGCTCCGGCGGACGGAAGCCACGAATCTCGGCGGCCACCTGTCCTACCAACTGCTTGTCGGCACCACTCACGACGATCTCCGTGGGGGAAGGGGTCGTAATCTGCACCCCCTCGGGCACCGGATAATCGATCGGGTGCGAGAAGCCCAGGCTCAGGTTCAGGACCTTGCCCTTCGCCTGGGCACGGTAGCCGACACCGACCAGGGTCAACTTGCGATCAAAACCGCTCCCACAGCCGATGACCATGTTATTGACCAGGGCCCGGGTAGTCCCCGCCAGGACCCAGGACGCCTTGGCCTCGTCGATCGGCTTCACCTTCAGCTCGCCCTGGTCCTGGGTGACGCTGACCTTGGGGTGGACGCGCCAGGACAAATTGCCCTTGGCCCCCTTGACTTTGACGTCTTGTCCGGAAATCTCCACCGCGACCCCCTTGGGGACGGCAATGGGCGCTTTGGCTATACGTGACATCGCTCGCCTCCTTACCTTTTAGGCAACATAGGCGAGGATTTCGCCGCCGTGTCCGGCCGCCCGGGCCGCTCGGTCAGACATCAGGCCCTTGGACGTAGAGACGATGGCAACGCCCAATCCGCCCATGACCTGCGGCAATGCGTCCTTACCCCGGTAGATGCGAAGCCCCGGACGGGAGACCCGCCTGAGGAGCTCGATAGCCGGTTTACCACGGTAGTATTTGAGCCTGACGACCAGCTGCGGTTTCTTGGTCTCCGACTCGACGCTTACCTCATCGAGGTAGCCTTCCTCCTTGAGGAGATTGGCGATTGCCACCTTCTGCTTGGACGACGGCATGGCAATGGCGACCTTGCCGCGGGCCTGCCCGTTGCGGATGCGGGTCAGCATATCCGCGATGGGATCCGACATACTCATGTGCAATTCCTCGGGTCAAACCGCCATTAGGCGCGATACCCATTGTTTGAACTTTTAGCCGCAAATAAACGCAAATGGACGCTAGTTCTACTTTGTCACATTACAGAGTGACCCACCGAGATCTGTGGAAATAACGAAATCCTCAAATATCAACAAGTTAGGCTGAATGTGACAAAGTAGAATCACCGTTCATTTGCGGATAAAAATTCCTGTAGCTGCGTTATACAAAGAAGCCTTTAATTACCAGTGAAACAACACCGGCCAGGATCGCTCCGACCATCCACTTGAGGACTCGCAGGTCGCTGTCTATGCGATTAAAACTCGATTCGTAATCGGCAAGCGCTCTCGCCGCCGCTTTTGCTTTTTCGTCATCCGCACCGGCAGAACTCAACCACTATGCACTAAAGTGCATAGGTTGCCCCCTGGACTGAAAGTCCTAAATCATTCCAGGATAATGTTTCCTGTATTCATATTGGATGGGTGACGGTGCTGCTCCAAGTATTCTTGAACCATTTCGTCTGTTACATTCCCTGTTGTCTAAGCACCCTATCCTATCGCCCAAAAATATTTTCCCCAATATCGTTTTTTAGCTCGGGGAATTCGCTTTGAAGAAACGGTATGATTACTGCATCTTTGATCGCTCATTAGCTCATTATAGAATACCTGTGTAGCAGCTAAAGCCTTGCACTAAAGTGCATAGTTTTGGACTAGCGGGCTGGGACAATAAATGCCTCGTAGACTTCGGTAATCTATGCCACTAAAATACCGATCAATATCGAAAAAACTCTCTCCAAATCTCCTGGAATTGTAAAACTGTCAATATCCTTTGTAATATGTTGTCGTTTTCTTTCAAGAACGCCAAATTTCCAAATATCACCTACAGTGATAGCACCATACAATCTATCATTCTCATTGCCTTCTTCATACTTATCTAAAGCTATTAACTCTGCCGATAGCTGATTAAATCCTTTATCCAAGTCACCTTTCTTTGCTTCAATCACGATCAATTCTTGTTTTAGCCGTATTAAGTAATCCAATGAACCGATCAATCTGCCATCGACTTCTATTGCATATTCCACGTTTATTTTCGATTCTGTATTTCTGGCAATCTCCACTAAAATCGGTGCTATTAAAAAATCTCTCTTATATTGCCTGCCGCAATAAATGGGCCAGCAGCGACAAGCTTTTTATTCCTGGAATCTACCTTCATATTCAAACCTTCCAAAGTACGTGCACCTAATAGCTGAAGATCACCCTTTTGGGCGAAAACCACTTCATCCGTTGTAAATTCTTTGCCAACGCGAACAATAGCAAAACTTACTGAACGAGTGATTTCCTGACCATTGGCCATTTTAAATCTCAAATCTTTCTTTTCCGTATCTATTCCGATTTCTTTTAAATACTGATAATTGATCCACGTGAGATCACTTCCTGTGTCAACCAATATCTTGGGAATACGTACTTTACGCTTCCTATCTTGTTGGTTTTCAATAAGACAACCCACACTAAACAATCCCATTTTTTCCTCCGTTCTAATGCATTTCCAATTCGAGTATCTCAACAATCCATCGCCCATCCGTCTCCCGCTCTGTTTCGACCGTAAAGCGCATATTTTACCTCAATTACGCTACTGGATGAGGCCCGGCAGCAACAAGTCTTTTTCGTTTCGAGTCGACACTGAGATTAAGTCCTTCCAGCGATCTTTCACCTAATAGATCCAAATCTCCTTTTTGAGCAAATACGACTTCATCTATAGTAAATGACTTGTCGATCCTGATAATCATAAAACCGATATTTCTAGTAATTAATTGTCCATTTGCTATCCTGATTTGAAGATTATCTCCTGCTTGGAATAGTCGATGCTTATTAAAAACCTACGTCAGAATATCATTTCCGATAAATCTATTTATTCCGAAGTCATCCTGTAGATCACCGAACTCGATTTCAATATTTTCTAGATCAGCTTCACCAAATACGAGTCTTTCAACTTTTTGAGAAACTACTTCCTGAACACCCCCGCCAACTCCATGTAATCGTTTTATAACTGCCGGCTTACGACAGTTAAAATCCACCAAGCCTATATCAATTGCCGTGGTAGCTGAACCAGTATCAACGATACAATTTTTAATGTTATAGTTTTGGCCTTCATACTCAACAATCGAGCGATATCCATATCAGACCACTCTCCCATTTAAATATCATTTAAGGATGCCCTTTATTGGCACATCCTCTACTACAAATTCTGATGGGGTTGTTGGCAAAGAATATATAACATTATAGCCTTTATCTCTAAATCTCCGATAGGCTTTACGAATTGCTTTTCCATCATCAGTGACTTCTAAAATATTGCCTTCAAGAATCTTCGATTTTGACCCTGATATTCTTTCTTCTACAATATCCCCAATTAAAATAAACTTATCGGGATGTTGTGAGCGAATCTCTGACCATTTCATGGCTTTTTATCCTGATGTTGTATTGAAGTACAGATGTTCTATTTTTGTGCTAACGGCTTGGCTCAAGCGCCTAATGCCGGGTGACACTGGGCTTGAAGTTCCTGAGGAGCCGAACCGCAGCATTGGGCCGCCTACAGCCGAATGTTAGGCGGAGTGATCTGCGAAGAACAACCTATCAATTGAGTCTGGCCCCTTTCCCATTATATTTTATTGTCACAGCACGCTAGTCCAAAACTATGCACTTTAGTGCAAGGCTTTAGCTGCTACACAGGTATTCTATAATGAGCTAATGAGCTAATGAGCTAATGAGCTAATGAGCTAATGAGCTAATGAGCTAATGAGCTAATGAGCGATCAAAGATGCAGTAATCATACCGTTTCTTCAAAGCGAATTCCCCGAGCTAAAAAACGATATTGGGGAAAGTATTTTTGGGTGATAGGATAGGGTGCTTAGACAACAGGGAATGTAACAGACGAAATGGTTCAAGAATACTTGGAGCATCACCGTCACCCATCCAATATGGATACAGGAAACATTATCCTGGAATGATTTAGGACTTTCAGTCCAGGGGGCAACCTATGCACTTCAGTGCATAGTGGTTGAGTCTTAAGCCAAATAATGGTCCCTCCTTTACTGTTATTTAGATTGGTCTAAAAACTTGCGGGCCTAAAACATCAAGCATCGGCCAACGCAGAAACCAAAGCAAAGTGACGCTTTGGGGGGTAGCTAACAAGCTTACCAACTCGCCTTCACAAGACCCGGAACGTCTCCCCGCATGGTGGCCTCGCGCAGTTTGTTGCGGCTCAGGCCGAATTTGCGGTAGACGGCGTGGGGACGACCGCTTACCCGACAGCGCCGTTGGCGGCGACAGGGACTGGCGTTCCGCGGCAGCTTCTGCAACTTTATAAGCGCCTCGTTCAGCTCCTCGCGGCTTGCGCTCCGGTCGTTGATAACGGCCTTCAAGGCCGTGCGTTTGGCCACATACTTGGCTGCAACCTGTGCGCGCTTGACTTCCCGCGCCACCATGCTTTTTTTCGCCATATCGGGTTCTCAGGTCCTGAAGGGAAACTTGAAGGCCTCGAGCAACGCCCGCCCCTCTTCATCGGTGGGTGCACTCGTGGTGATGGTGATGTCCAAACCGCGCAAGGTGTCGATCTTGTCGTAATCGATCTCCGGAAACACGATTTGCTCTTTTATGCCTAGGCTGTAGTTTCCGCGTCCATCGAACGCCTTGGCGCTCAAGCCCCGGAAATCACGGACGCGCGGGATCGCGATGTTGATCAGCCGATCGAGAAACTCGTACATGCGCTCGCGCCGCAGCGTGACCTTACAACCGACGGCCCAGCCTTCACGGATCTTGAACGCGGCGACCGATTTTCGCGCCTTGGTTACGATGGGCCGCTGACCTGAGATCAAGCGCAGGTCGGAGACCGCATTCTCCATCACCTTCTTGTCGGCGATGGCCTCGCCTACTCCCATGTTGAGGGTGATCTTCTCGACCCGCGGCACCTGCATGAGGGTACGGTAGCCGAATCTGTCCATGAGCCGGCCGACCACCTCCTCGCGATACGCTGTCTGTAATCTGGACATGACGGCATACCTCAAACGTCGACCACTTCGCCGTTGGACTTGAACACCCGCACCTTGCGGCCATCCTCGAGGCGCTTGAAACCTACCCGATCCGGACCATCCTTCTCCGGGTTGTAGAGCCCCACGTTCGATACATGCAGGGGCATCTCCTTATCGATGATGCCACCGGGTAGATTACGTTGGGGGTTGGGTTTCTGATGCTTCTTGACCATGTTGATGTTCTCAACGATGACCCGATCTTTGTCGAGCACCCGCAGCACGGACCCGCGCATTCCCTTGTCTTTGCCGGTGAGGACGACGACGTCGTCACCCTGTCTGATCTTGCGCATGGGTTGATCTCTATTTAACCGCTTCAGTACAGCAGTATCGCTAATATGGGAATCATGTTTTTCCGCAAATGAGCGCAAATAAACGCAAATCGTCCGCAAAAGATCACATTATCTTTTTCATCCGCAGATTACACAGATTTCCACAGATTGTTTCGTTTTTAATCTGCGAGAATCTGCGTAATCTGCGGATAGATTAAAGCGACCGAATCATTTTTCCCATACTCAATTTTATTCAGCCAAAATTCCGAGTTTGTACTCACCAAGATGTTCGACCTTGAGGATACCTTTTTCCGGCATACAGTTCGGTGAATTCAAATGTGCTTCCAGTTTACTCTACATACCCTAAACCTACGATCCCTAACATAGGCTTGGCAACTCGTTACAGCAATTCCCTTTACACAAATATCTCTCGTTAATTAGTTTATCATTATATAAATACCCCACCCCTCCGGCTATTATCTCCTTTTTAAGCATGTTACAAAGGGTACAACTCTATTATATTTCTACTTTGTCACATTCCAGAATAACCAAACTGATTCATAAGGAATTCTGTAAAATAACAAAATCCAGAAAAGCAGCAATAGGCCACTCGTGACAAAGTAGAACTATAGGACTTCCGGCGCCAACGAGACGATCTTCATGAAGTGCTCACTGCGCAGCTCCCTGGTCACCGGTCCGAAGATGCGGGTTCCGATGGGCTGCATCTGGTTGTTGAGCAAGACCGCGGCATTGCCGTCAAAGCGGATCGCGGACCCGTCCGGACGCCGCACGCCTTTCTTGGTGCGCACCACCACCGCGCTGAATATATCGCCTTTTTTAACCTTGCCCCGCGGGATGGCGTCCTTCACCGTAACCTTGATCACATCGCCGATACCGGCATAGCGTCGGTGCGAGCCACCGAGCACTTTGATGCACTGCACACGCTTGGCGCCGCTGTTGTCGGCAACGCCCAGATTGGTCTGCATCTGAATCATTAATCACCCCGCCTTTTCCAGAATATCCATGACCCGCCAGGATTTGGTCTTGGAGAGCGGACGGCATTGCTCGACGGTCACCAGATCGCCCGGATTACATTCGTTGGCCTCGTCATGGGCGTGGATCTTGGTCGAGCGGCGGATGAACTTGCCGTACAGCGGGTGCTTTACACGCCGTTCCACCACCAGGGTGATGGTCTTGTCCATGGCGTTGCTGACCACGCGCCCGGTCAATCTGCGGTTCTTTTTCGCTTCCTCGCTCATTTGCCTGCCTTCAGTTCAGTCATCAGGGTCTTGATCCGGGCGATATCACGCCGCACCGCACGCATTTGCGAGGGGCGCGAGAGCTGCCCGGTTCCCTTCTGCATCCGCAGATTGAATTGCTCTCTGAGCAGTTCCTCGAGCTGGGTCCGGAGTTCCCCGGCGCTGCTGGTTCTCAGATCGTTCGCCTTCATCACATCACCGTCCGCTGCGCAAAGGTGGTCCGGACGGGCAATTTCGCCGCGGCCAATCCAAATGCCTCGCGGGCCAGAGGCTCGGGTACGCCTTCGATCTCGTAGAGCACCTTCCCCGGTTGGACCAAGGCGACCCAGTACTCCACATTGCCCTTGCCCTTACCCATGCGCACCTCCAAGGGCTTCTTGGAGACGGGCTTATCGGGAAACACCCGGATCCACAGCTTCCCGCCGCGTTTGACCTTGCGCGTGATGGTGCGGCGCGCGGCCTCGATCTGGCGCGCGGTCAGCCGCCCCCGCGAGACAGCCTTGATACCGTATTCGCCGAAGTTGACCCGGTTGCCAGCCTGGGCCAAACCCCGGTTGCGCCCTTTATGCTGTTTGCGGAATTTGGTTCGCTTCGGTTGCAGCATGGATCAGCCCCTTGCGCGACGAGTGGTCTTTCCGGCGACCGGCTCTTCCGCTTCTTGACCTGCAAACACTTCACCTTTGAAGATCCACACCTTGACGCCGAGCACGCCATAGGTCGTCTTCGCCTCGGCGAGGCCGTAATCGATGTCCGCACGCAGGGTGTGTAAAGGCACCCGCCCCTCGCGATACCATTCGCTGCGGGCGATCTCCGCACCGTTCAGGCGTCCGGCAATGTTGATCCGAATCCCCCCGGCGCCTAGTCGCATGGAGTTCTGCACCGCCCGTTTCATGGCCCGCCGAAACATGACGCGGCGCTCGAGCTGCCCGGCGACATTTTCCGCCACCAGGCAGGCATCGAGCTCCGGCTTGCGGATCTCCTCGATGCTGATATGCACCGGGACCCTCATCCTCTCGGACACCTCCTTGCGCAGCCGGTCGATGCCTTCTCCCTTCTTGCCGATCACCACCCCTGGGCGCGCCGTGTGAATAGTGATGTGGGCATTCTTGGCCGGACGGTCGATCTGGATACGGCTGACGGACGCCTGGGCGAGGCGCCTCTTGATGAAATCCCGCACCTGAAGATCCGTGTTGAGAAGATCCGCATAGTCTTTGGAAGCGGCGTACCACTTGGACGTCCAGTCTTTGACGATCCCTAGACGGATGCCGGTTGGATGTACTTTCTGACCCATAATATTCAGCTCTCGGCGACAGTCACGCTGATGTGGCTGGTACGCTTGAAAATCCGGCCCGCCCGGCCCTTGGCGCGGGCCCGGATACGCTTCATGACCGGCCCCTCGTTGACCTGGACCCTTGCCACCTTGAGCTCATCGACATCCGCACCTTCGTTATGCTCCGCGTTGGCGATGGCCGATTCCAGGACCTTCCTGATGATTCCGGCCCCCTTCTTGGGGCTGAATACCAGCAGGTTTATGGCCTGTTCCACCTGCAGACCACGGATCTGATCGGCCACCAGGCGCGCCTTCTGCGCCGAGATGCGGGCATGCCTGATGCTTGCTGCGGCCTGCATGTGCCTGTCCTCGCTTATCTCTTGGGCCTACTTCTTGGCCTTGCGGTCGGCTGCGTGTCCCCGGTAGGTACGGGTCAGCGCAAACTCACCGAACTTATGCCCGATCATGTTCTCGTTGACCAGGACAGGGACGTGTTGCCGCCCGTTGTGCACCGCGATGGTCAAGCCGACCATCTCCGGCAACACCATGGAGCGGCGCGACCAGGTCTTGATGGGGCGCTTGCTGTTTTGGGCGACCGCCTCTTCCACCTTCTTCATCAGGTGGTGATCGACAAAGGGTCCCTTGCGAATGGAACGTGCCACTTGCTCAACCTCAATTAAACTAAATGCGCTTTCTGCGCTCCTTGGTATTCCTCTCCCCCGGGAGAGGGCGGAGTGAGGGCTATTTCTTACCGCGGCGACGCACGATCATCCCGTCGGTGCGCTTATTGCTGCGGGTCTTGTGGCCCTTGGTAGGGACCCCCCAGGGCGTGACCGGATGACGGCCACCCGAGGTCCGGCCCTCACCGCCGCCGTGGGGGTGATCGACCGGATTCATGACCACCCCGCGGACGGTGGGACGCTCCCCGCGCCAACGCTTGGCGCCCGCCTTGCCCAGCTTGCGCAGGCTGTGCTCGGCGTTACCGACCTCGCCGACCACCGCGCGGCACTCGGCAAAGATCTTGCGCATCTCCCCGGAACGCATGCGCAGCGTGGCATGCCGACCTTCACGGGCGATGAGCTGGGCGGAACTGCCGGCCGCTCGGGCCAGCTGTGCACCCTTACCCGGACGCATCTCAATGCAGTGCACCAGGGTACCCAAGGGGATATTGCGCAACGGCAGGCAATTGCCTGCGCTGATGGGCACATCCTCGCCCGCCTGTACCCGATCTCCGCGCTTGAGACCCTTGGGCGCTATGATGTAGGCGCGTTCTCCATCCAGATACTTGAGCAGGGCCAGGTTGGCGCTGCGATTCGGGTCGTACTCGATTCGCTCGACAACCGCGGGTACACCCTCCTTGTTACGCTTGAAGTCGACCACCCGATAGCGCCGCTTGTGTCCGCCACCACGATGGCGCACTGTGATGCGACCCTTGTTGTTACGCCCGCCGGACCGATGCTTTTTCTCCAGCAGCGGACCGAACGGATCGCCTTTGTGGAACTCCGGCGTCACCACCTTGACCACGAAGCGCCGTCCTGGGGAGGTCGGATTTGTTTTTACGATTGCCATGTTCTAACTATTTCTCGGCCTTTGCCCGATTACGGTTTCATCTGAACCTTCGTCGCAATGTTCCAATAGGACAAGATTAACAGGATGTTCAGGATTAACAGGATTTTTTCTTGTCGCACTCGTTCCCACGCTCCAGCGTGGGAATGCTATCTTGTCCGCTCCAGCGGACTGTATCCCTCGGTGCCAATAGGTGTTGATTGTGCTACCCGGTCGCCTATCGACGCCGGAGCGTCGGGATTTGCTCCCACGCTGGAGCGTGGGAGCCAGCATTAAGCCACAAAGACACGAAGAAGGCTCCTCTCTTGCCGTTGGTAATCCGATGAATGTTCATCTCAAGCTAAAGACCTGACGCCTGCTGTCATTCCCCTTTTATCCTTGTCTCTCTTTGTGCCTTGGCGTCTTTGTGCGATGTGCGCTCGTTCCCATGCTCCAGCGTGGGAATGCCGTCTTGTCCGCTCCAGCGGACTGTACCCCCGGTACCAATAGGCGTTGGCTGTGTTACCTGGTTGCTTATCGACGCTGGAGCGTCGGGATTTTGCTCCCACGCTGGAGCGTGGGAGCCAGCAGAGATTTGCGTTTATTTGCGTTCATTTGCGGACTAAAAACCCAAAAAAAATCCTCTTCAAACCAAGTCTCAAGCCCCACCGCCGAAGTCGATCTCATGGCCGGGCTGCAACCGCACATAGGCCTTGCGCCAGCCCGGTCGCTTGCCCATACGCTGCCGAAAGCGTTTGCGCTTGCCCTTCATGTTGAGCACCTGGACCCGGTCCACCTTGACATCGAACATCAGCTCCACGGCCCGACCGATCTCGCGCTTGTCGGCGTCCGGGACGACCCGAAACGCATACCGGGCACTCACCTCCGCAGCGATGTTGGCCTTCTCGGAGATGATCGGACTCAGCAGCACCTGCATCAAGCGCTCGCGGTTCATGCCAGCCGTTCCTCCAGCTTGCGGACCGCACCTTCGGTCAGGACCAGCTTGTCGAACGCGATCATACTCACCGGATCCACCTCCTGCGCCGTCATCACGTCCACTTGGATGAGATTGCGCGCCGCCAGGAACAAGGGCTCATCGAAACCCGCGGTCACGAGCAGGACATCCGTGACACCCAACTCCCGTAGCTTTTGCACCAGTTCCCTGGTTTTAGGCGCCGTCAACTTGAGCTCGGGCAATACCAGCAGGCGATCCTGGCGAACCAGCTCCGAGAGGATCGAGCGGACGGCGCCGCGATACATCTTACGGTTCACCTTCTGGGACCAATCCCGCGGCCGGGCGGCAAAGGTCACGCCCCCGCCGCGCCATATGGGGCTGCGCCTAGTGCCGGCCCGCGCCCGGCCGGTGCCTTTCTGCCGGTAGGGCTTGCTACCGCCGCCGGCCACCGCGGAGCGATTCTTCTGGGCCTTGGTGCCCGCGCGTGTACCCGCCATGTAGGCGGTCACCACCTGGTGGATGAGACCCGGCTTGTACTCGGCGCCGAACACCTGGTCTGAAACCTGTAGACCGGCGGCGCTGTCGTTGTGAATCGCGAGCTCCATGTCCGATCAACTCTTGTTCTTTTGCTTGATGGACGGCGCTTGCTTGACGGACGGCACCACGATCAACCGTCCCCCGACCGGGCCTGGGACCCCACCCTTTACCAGGAGCAGGTTGCGGTCGGTATCGACCCGCACGACCTCGAGGTTCTGCTGGCAGCGGTTGACGTTGCCCATCTGACCGGCCATGCGCTTGCCCTTGAACACCCGTCCGGGCGTCTGACATTGACCGATCGAGCCCGGGGCCCGATGGGAGATGGAGTTGCCGTGGCTATCGTCCTGGCTCCGGAAGTTGTGGCGGCGGATACCGCCTGCGAACCCTCGACCTTTGGACACGCCACGCACATCGACCTTCTGCCCGATCTCGAACATATCGACCTTGATCTCCTGACCGGCAGTGAGCTCCTCGCCCTCGTGTTCGTCGAGACGGAGCTCCCCCAGCATATCGCCGGCCATTACCTTGGCCTTGCGAAAATGACCCGCCGCTGGCTTGTTGACGCGCGATGCCTTGCGCGAACCAACGGTCACCTGTACCGCTCGGTACCCGTCGTTGTCCTGGGTCTTGACCTGGGAGACGCGGTTCGGCGGCACCGCGATAACCGTCACGGGGAGGGTGGCCCCCTCCTCAGTGAAGATCCGGGTCATGCCTGCTTTGCGTCCGATCACCCCAATCGCCATGGTCGTTTCCTCAGCTGGTAGTGGTAAATTTTTAGGTAGTGCCTAACCGGTTGAACGCTACCAGCAATGCTTCAAGCTCTGTGCCGTTATCCAATGGTACAGGATTTCCAGGATTTCCAGGATTGACAGGATTTTTCTTCGTTTTAAAAAGAATCCTGTTAATCCTGAAAATCTTGTTAATCCTGTCCGATTGGAACTTTGCAATGAGCATCCGGAACAGGATCACTACATATTGAGCACTACCAATTTTTAAACCGCTACCCCTTAGCTTAGTTTGATCTGCACATCCACACCGGCGGCCAAATCCAGCTTCATCAGCGCATCTACCGTCTTGTCGGTGGGATCGATGATGTCCATCAGCCGCTTATGGGTACGCAGCTCATATTGGTCCCGGGCATCCTTGTTGACGTGGGGCGAGATCAGTAGGGTGAAGCGCTCCTTTTTGGACGGCAAGGGTACCGGGCCTCGAATCTGGGCCCCGGTTCGCTTCGCCGTATCGACGATCTCCCGCGCTGACTGGTCGATCAGTCGGTGGTCGAATGCCTTGAGGCGGATCCGAATTCTCTGGTTTGCCATCTATTTCACTTTTTTCACTCGGCAGAAGCGGGACTTTCGCGCTCCTGCCAGACCTTCTCGAATCCGGCATAGAACCACTGATTAACACCGATAGACACGGATGAATTCATAATATAATCCGTGTTTCTGGCCAGTGATTTTCAGGTACCTGAACCAATCCGTGTCTATCCGTGTTCATCCGTGGTTCTTCGATGCGGTTCGTTCCTCACTCGATGACCTTGGCGACCACACCGGCCCCGACCGTGCGCCCACCCTCGCGCACCGCAAACCGCAGCCCCTCTTCCATGGCGATCGGCGCAATCAGCTTGACCGTCATCTTCACATTGTCACCCGGCATCACCATCTCGATGCCTTCCGGCAGCTCGCACGCGCCGGTCACGTCGGTGGTCCGAAAGTAGAACTGGGGACGATAGCCGTTGAAGAAGGGGGTGTGACGACCGCCTTCGTCCTTGCTCAGCACGTACACCTCGCCCTCGAAGTGGGTGTGGGGGGTGATGGTCCCGGGCTTGGCCAATACCTGCCCGCGCTCGACTTCGTCGCGCTTGGTGCCCCGCAGTAAGACGCCGACGTTGTCGCCGGCCTGCCCTTGATCCAGCAGCTTGCGGAACATCTCAACCCCGGTGCAGGTGGTCTTGGTGGTCTCTTTGATGCCGACGATTTCGACTTCTTCGCCAACCTTGATCACGCCGCGCTCGACCCGGCCGGTCACGACCGTGCCCCGACCGGAGATGGAGAAGACGTCTTCGATGGGCATCAGGTAGGGCTGGTCGATGTCGCGCTCGGGCTCCGGGATGTAGCTGTCCATGGCGGCGATGAGCTGCTCGATGGATTGGGTGCCTTGCGCGCTGGCCTCGCCTTCCAGCGCTTTCAGCGCCGAGCCGGTGATGATGGGGGTGTCGTCACCGGGAAATTCGTAGCTGTCCAAGAGCTCGCGGACTTCCATCTCGACCAGTTCCAAGAGCTCTTCGTCGTCTACCATGTCGGCCTTGTTCAGGTAGACGACGATGTAGGGCACTCCGACCTGGCGCGCCAGCAGGATGTGCTCGCGGGTCTGGGGCATGGGGCCGTCGGCGGCGGAGACGACCAGCACCGCCCCGTCCATCTGGGCCGCGCCGGTGATCATGTTCTTCACGTAGTCGGCGTGGCCCGGACAGTCCACATGGGCATAGTGACGGGCGTCGCTCTCGTATTCCACGTGGGCGGTGGCGATGGTGATGCCGCGCTCGCGCTCTTCCGGGGCGTTGTCGATCTGGTCGAAGGCCTTGACCTCGCCGCCGTGCTTGGCGGCCATCACCTTGGTGATCGCCGCCGTCAGCGTGGTCTTGCCATGGTCTACGTGCCCGATCGTCCCGACGTTGACGTGTGGCTTGGTGCGTTCGAATTTCTCTTTGGACATCCCGCTCTTCCCCTGTCTCGCTGATTACTATTTTTTGGAGATGGCCTCGGCGATACTGGCCGGGACTTCATTATATTTAGCGAACTCCATGCTGTAGGTGGCCCGTCCCTGGGTGGCGGAGCGCAGGTCCGTGGCATAACCGAACATTTCCGCCAAAGGTACCCCGGCGCGAATAATCTTTCCCGAGGGCGCATCATCCATACCCTGCACCATACCGCGCCGGCTGTTGAGATCGCCCATGACGTCGCCCATGTAATCCTCCGGCGTGACGACCTCCACCTTCATGATCGGCTCCAGCAGGACCGGCTTGGCCTTTGCGGCCCCCTCCTTGAAGCCCATGGAACCCGCGATCTTGAAGGCCATCTCGCTCGAATCCACCTCGTGGTAGGAACCGTCGTAAAGGGTAACCTTCACATCCACCACCGGAAAGCCCGCCAGGATCCCGCTCGCCAGGGCCTCCTCGACGCCCTTGCCCACCGCGGGGATGTACTCCTTGGGGACCACGCCGCCGACGATCTCATTGACAAACTCGAAGCCCGCGCCCGGCTCCTGGGGCTCAATGCGCAGATACACGTGCCCGTACTGTCCGCGACCGCCGGACTGGCGGACAAATCTGCCCTCCTGCTCGACCTGGGCGCGGATGGTCTCGCGATAGCTGACCTGGGGCGTGCCTACATTGGCCTCCACATTGAACTCACGCTGCATGCGGTCGACGATGATCTCCAGGTGCAGCTCGCCCATACCCGAGATGATGGTCTGGCCCGACTCCTCGTCGGTACGCACCCGGAAGGAGGGGTCTTCCTGGGCGAGTTTGAATAGGGCGACGCCCATTTTCTCTTGGTCGCCCTTGGTCTTGGGCTCCACCGCCACCGAGATGACCGGTTCGGGAAACTCCATGCGTTCCAGGGTAATGAGGGCGTTCTGGGCACACAGGGTGTCGCCGGTGGTCACGTCCTTCAAACCGACGGCGGCGGCGATGTCACCGGCGCGGACCTCCTTGATCTCCTCCCGCGCGTTGGCGTGCATCTGCAGGATGCGACCGAAGCGCTCACGCTTGCCCTTGACCGGGTTGAAAACAGTGTCGCCGGACCTGAGCACACCGGAATAGACCCGAAAGAAGGTCAAAGTGCCTACGAAGGGATCCGTGGCGATCTTGAACGCCAAGGCGGCGAAGGGTGCCTCATCGGTCGACGGGCGTTCCTCTTCCCGCTCGGCGGCACCACCGGTGATCCCCTTGATCGCGGGTACATCGATGGGTGAGGGCATATAGTCGATCACCGCGTCCAACATCGCCTGCACGCCCTTGTTTTTGAACGCGGAGCCACACAGGATCGGGACGATCTCGTTGTTCAGCGTCCGCGCGCGCAGGCCCGCTTTGATCTCTTGCGCGCTAAGCTCCTCACCCTCCAGGTACTTCTCCATCACCGCTTCGTTGGCCTCGGCGGCCGCTTCGATCATGACCTCGCGCCACTCCTGGCACTGCGCGACCAGCTCCTCGGGGATCTCCCGGAGCGCGTAGTTCATCCCCCGCGACTCCTCGTCCCAGACAATGGCCTGCATGCCGACCAGATCGACGACGCCCTTGAAGTCCTCCTCCGCACCGATCGGGAGCTGAATGGGCACCGCATTGCCGCCCAGGCGTTCCTGCACCTGTTTGACGACGCGCAGAAAGTCGGCGCCCATACGGTCCATCTTGTTCACGAACGCCAACCGCGGCACGCCGTACCGGTCGGCCTGGCGCCACACGGTCTCGGACTGGGGCTCTACCCCGCCGACGGCGCAGAAGACGGCACAGGCACCGTCGAGGACCCGGAGAGAACGCTCGACCTCGATGGTGAAGTCCACGTGCCCGGGGGTATCGATGATATTGATGCGGTGCTCCGGATACTGCATATCCATGCCTTTCCAGAAGCAGGTGGTCGCCGCGGACGTAATGGTGATGCCGCGCTCCTGCTCCTGCGCCATCCAGTCCATGGTCGCGGCGCCATCGTGCACCTCTCCGAGCTTGTAGGAGATACCGGTATAGAACAGGATCCGCTCGGTAGTCGTGGTCTTCCCCGCATCGATGTGCGCCATGATGCCGAGATTGCGACAGCGATCGATTGGTGTATTGCGTGCCACGAGTCTATCTACCCACAACGAACTTTACTGAATCCGACGGCAAGCTCACCAACGATAATGAGAGAAGGCCTTATTGGCCTCCGCCATGCGATGGGTGTCTTCCTTCTTCTTGAATGCGGTACCCCGGGAGTCCGCCGCGTCCATCAGCTCCCCGGCCAGGCGCAGGGCCATGGATTTCTCCGAGCGCTTGCGGGCGGCATCGATGAGCCAGCGCATCGCCAGGGAGTTACGGCGGGTCGGCCGCACCTCGACGGGCACCTGATAGGTGGCACCGCCGACCCGGCGTGACTTGACCTCCACCACCGGGCGCACGTGCTCCATCGCCTGGTCCAACAGGTCCAGGGGCTCCGCGTCCTTCTTCTTGGCCACCTGATCGAGGGCGCCATAGATGATGCGCTCGGCAACCGACTTCTTGCCGTCTTCCATAAGCATATTGATGAACTTGGCAAGCAGCTCGCTCCCGAACTTGGGATCCGGCAGGACCTGACGGCGGGCAACGATGCGTCTTCTCGGCATGACTGAAGGCTCCGACCACTCGACCTCAACTGGGAATTCTTTTTTTGCCGCAAATGAACGCAAATAAACGCCAATCAGTCGCGATCGGCTCGCCATCATCGACGCTTCTTGATCCATTTAGATTATTTTTATTTGCGGCCATTTGCGTTTATTTGCGGCTAACTTTTCCGTGGGAATCCTGCCGGCTCGATGTTAGCGGTAGCTTTGAGAGCACCGTTCTCAAGGCACCCTTATCCTCGCTGAGCCCGAATTCAGCTCTTCGGGCGCTTGGCGCCGTATTTGGAGCGACCCTGACGACGGTTCTCCACCCCGGTCGTATCCAGGGTTCCCCGGACCGTGTGGTAACGCACGCCCGGCAGGTCCTTCACCCGCCCACCGCGGATCAGTACCACCGAGTGCTCCTGCAGATTATGTCCTTCGCCCCCGATATAAGAGGTAACCTCATAACCATTGGTCAAGCGCACACGGGCCACCTTGCGCAGGGCCGAGTTCGGTTTCTTCGGCGTGGTGGTATAGACGCGCGTACACACCCCGCGCTTTTGGGGGCAGGCCTCCAAGGCGGGCACATTGGTCTTGGCAACCTTGCGCTTGCGCGGCTTGCGCACCAGCTGGTTGATCGTCGTCATGCGTAACCATCTCCACCGGCGCTTACAGACGCCTGCCACAGGGAAAACCGAGAGGTAAAACCACCTTTGCCGCCGCACCGGACTAGGGCGGCGACATCAGACCTCTCGCGGTTGACCTTCAGAAGGGCCCGGGCGCTGGACACCCGGCAGAAAATAAAAGGAGCCGGCACGGACTGCCGGCTCGATTAAGCTGGAGGAGTATAGGGATAGGGGGCGGTGGTGTCAACTACTGGCCTTAGCTGTCTTGTCTTTTATCCGCAGATTACGCAGATTTTCACAGATTGAAAACGAGCCAATCTGCGAAATCTGCGGATTGAGTATGGGAAAACCGATAACGCAATGGCGCAAAGATCGCTTGGGTTCTTCTTTGCGTCTTGATGTCCTTGCGTTATTTTTTGCGGTGAACACCTGCCGACCGTCTCAGGAACGCTTGCCTGTGCCGGCTATTGTCTTAAGGTCTGTAGGATGGACGTAGGATGCGGTGAGCGCGGTAGGTCTCGCAGGATGGCACTATGAGAAGGCGCGAACCGCATCGATTGATAGGGGACGGTCTTGTCGGTCGGGTTAGGCGCGTCTTTGCGCTGGTGAGGGATGCAAACACCTTCCAACGCGCCGTAACCCGACATTTGATCTCGGACGCTCCGCTTTGCCCATCCTACGGGTGCTTTGTGCCTTATGGTTCGGCAAAAGGCGCGGCGACGGCGCTTTGGTTCTTGGACGGCCCTAATCCAAAGCGGCGGCGGGCTTGGTGCCGATCGCCGGACAGGTGCGACCAGCCAAACTTCCGACACACTCCGCGGCGCGGAGCTTCCGCGTTCCCACGCGGCGCGTGGGAACGAGAAAAACGGTCATTGGTCTTCTTTGAGCACTTCGGCCAGCACGGGACACTTCCCGGACTCGGCCTTGGCCCGGAGTGCCTCTGCCAACGCCGGACTATCCTCAATCTCGGACTCGGACTCGAACTCGGCCTGCCGCCGCATGCTTTTGGCGATGTAGCGGTCGGTGCAGGCGAGCTCGGCGCGAAGCTCGGCGCGATAGTCCGCGCGCGCCTGCTCGAATTCGGCCACATCCGGCGGCGCCGGCCAATCCGCGAACAGACCCTGTTGATCGTGCATGATTTTAGATCCCTGGGTCGGTAAGATCTCCATCGGCTCTGAGCTCGAGTCGGAGGTGATAGATCGGAAGCGTTCGATGGCTTCCGCGATACGTTCACGTCCCTCCTGAGACCAGTGTGCTCCTTCCTGCTCCAGCATCTTTTCCAGCGCCTCGGCTTCTGAAAATACTTGCTCCAATCCATCATCCGGCAGATATAGGCCCCGCAGATCGGCGAGCGAGAGTTTCGCATCCTGGAACCTGGTTCCGTAGACCACCGCCTCTCGGAGATCCGCGCCCTGGAGCTGCGCCTTGGAAAGATTCGCGCCCTGCAGATTCGCCCGTCGGAGATCCGCGCCTTGCAGATTCGCCTTGGAAAGATCCGTACCCTGCAGCCGCGCCCCGAAAAGGTTCGCGCCTTGCAGATTCGCCTTGGAAAGATCCGTACCCTGCAGCCGCGCCCCGAAAAGGTTCGCGCCCTGCAGCTGCGCATCGGAAAGATCCGCGCCCTGCAACCGCACCCACCAGAGCGTCGTGCTCCGCAGCTCCACCTCCTTAAGGTTCGTGCCCTGCAGTTGCGCCCCCCCGAGCTTCGCGTCCTGGAGCTGCGCTCCCCTGAGCTTCGCGCCCTGGAGCTGTGCTCCCCAGAGCTTCGCACCCTGCAGCTGCGCCTTCCGGAGATCCGCACCCTGCAGCTGCGCCTTCCAGAGATCCGCGCCCTGTAACTGTGCCCTCCGGAGATCTCTACCCTGTAGATCCATCTTCCGGAAATCCGCACTCCGCAGATCCAACAGGGTCCAGATAGCGAAGAGCAGCAAGCCCGTGAGCACCAGGGCGCCCCACATGCTCATGCGGCTGCGCCTGGGGCGGGACCATCGTACCCGCCAGTATCCGGAGCGGAAGGAGACACGCGGCCAAAAGGCCCACATGCGCCAGGATCGGGACCAGGGCCACCAGCGCCCGGAGCGGGAGAATAGGCGGGGCCAAAAGAACCACAATAGCAACAGGTCGGAGGTGACTGCCAGTTGGTGACCGAATGTGATCTGCTCGCTGTGATAGGACAGGAACCGATATTGGGTGATCATCAACAGGACGATGGGGATCAGTAGAATGGTGAAGATAACCGCCGTCTTGAATGCCCAGCGGATCAGCACTGGATGGTGCCTGCCGACGATCACATAGCTGAAGATCAGGGGGAAAGGCAGCTCCCGGTGGGTAGCTTCCAACTCCGGCGGGAGGGATCTTCTCAATGCACGGTCGAGATTGAACAGCTTGCGTGACAGCAGGAAGAACTGGCTGAGCAGATGGGCATGGAAGATCAACACCAGCACAGGGACAACAACGTAAAATCCAGTCAGGGGCAGCTCCACATCGAACACCGGCAACTGGACGTGGGACCTCTCCAGGAGGAGCTGTTCGTCAGTGGTCAAGAAGATGGTGATCGCTACATAGAGGGCGAACAGAAGAAAGATAAAATAGAGTGTGCGCACATGGCGCGCGGCTTCGTCCGCCGCGGTGCGCAGGACCGCGAGCTCCCCCTCTTGGAATGACCAGTAATCTTCGTTACTACTCATCTTCTCTGGCTCCCACGCTCCAGAGGGTGTCGCAAAAGTCTTGTAGGTCGGGTTAGGCGCACCTTGCGATGCAAGAGTGGGCAACCGAGGTTGAACGCGCCGTAACCCGACATTCAAGGCCGGACTGCGGCATCGTGTGTCGGGTTACGGCGCGCCCGAATCCTGTTGCCCAACCGAATCCACCGAAGCACGCGCCTAACCCGACCTACACTGCTACGGGCTCCCACGCTCCGAAGGGTGTCGCAAGAGTCATTTCGAACCACAGAGAATACGGAGAAAGGAAGCGGCCGATGCTCTGCGTTCTCTGTGTCCTCTGTGGTTTAAACTTCACAAATTGGCAACCGATGCCACCGCTTTTGCGATACCCCCTCCAGCGTGGGAACGAGCATGCGGTAGGGTGGGCTGTGCCCACCGACGATCGTTTTTATCTTTATCCACAGATTACGCAGATTTTCGCAGATTATCTTTTTCTAATCGTGGAAATCTGCGTAATCCGTGGATAAACCTTTACCCTCACCGCCGCCGCAATCGCGGTATCCGGCGCGCGCGCCTGACCCGTCTACGGGCTCGGGAGACCTCCCGCGACTCGGAGCAAGCCCATCGAGCGCCGGAAAAGGAGTTCAGGGAATCCGTGCAGGCCTGCAGGGGTTCCGACAACACCCGCCGGGACTCAAGTAAAGCCCGCTCGTAGCCCAAGTAAATTTTCGCGGCCCGGAGCAAGCCCGCCGAGCGCGAGAATAAATTTCTACGCTTCAGAGTAAGCCCGCCGAGCACCGGAAAGGGAGTTCAGGGGATCCGTGCAGGCCTGCAGGGGTTCCGACAATACCCGCCGGGACTCAAGTAAAGCCCGCTCGCAGCCCAGGTAAATTTCAGCGGCCCGGAGCAAGCCCGTCGAGCGCGAGAATAAATTTCTACGCTTCGGAGTAAGCCTGCCGAGCACCGGAAAGGGAGTTCAGGGTATCCGTGCAGGCCTGCAGGGGTTCCGACAATACCCACCAGGACTCAAGTAAAGCCCGCTCGAAGCCCAGGTAAATTTCCGCGGCCCGGAACAAGCCCGCCGAGATCGCAGGTAAATCTCTACGGCTCGGAGCAGGCCCATCGAGCGATGGAAAAGGAGTTCAGGGAATCCGTGCAGGCCTGCCGGGGTTCCGACAATACCCGCCGGGGCTCCGATAAAACCTATCGCAGGTCGGGGAAGGCGTATTGAGCGTATGGAAAGGCCCGCCGCGGGCTTGCCAAGGCTGGTCGAAAATCGGGAGAATCCCCCGCACACCTCGAGTGGCCCGCCGCGGCGGCGGGATTATCTTTATTTTTATCTTTCGCGTTCTCCGGATCCGCCGGGATGCCCGAGAACGGAACCTATGGAGGAATAACGATCATGGCAACCTTTCCCAAGGCCGAAGCCGAGATCCAATCCCTGGCCCATGAGATCAGGACCGGGCTGCAAGGCCACCCGGACCTGTATCCGAGTCCACCGGTAACCGAAGAGGAGCTCGGCAAGGCACTCAAGGTTTATACCCGGGCCGCGGATGCCGTCACCGAGCAACAGGCAGCGGTCAGTCATGCCGTCAATGTCAAGCACGAGACCCTGGAGGCGTTGACGGATGCCATGAAGCGGATCCTGAGATACGCCGAAAATGTGACCCAGTTCGATGATGCGAGCCTGAAATTCCTGGGCTGGGGCGGACGCCGGAGTGGCACCTCATTGGAGCCGCCGGGCCAGACCCGTTCCTTGGAGACCCCGCGCCGGGGAGAAGGCTGGATCTTCCTGAACTGGAAGAAGCCGGAGGATGGCGGCAAGGTGGCGGCTTACAAGGTTCAGCGCCGGGAGGAGGGCTCGGAGGACTGGATCGATGTGGGCACGGCACTCGCAACGGAGGCGACCCTTTCCGATCAACCCAGGGGCAAGCAATTCGTCTTCCGGGTCGTAGCCATCAACAAGGCGGGAGAGGGCGAGCCGAGTAATGGGGTCTTGGCGGTACTCTGAGAGTCGGTGTCCATCCGTGGTTCTCTTTGTCGGGACGATCTCTCGTTCCCACGCGCCGCGTGGGAACGCGGAAGCTCCGCGCCGCGGAGAGAATCAGGCATATGCCCACCATTCCGTTCTTGCAATAGCTCAAGCGGTCCGCACAGCGGACCCTACCCTAACTGAACCACGGATACACACGGATCGACACGGATCGGCCATATCCGCGTCTCGGATGGCTCCATATCCGTGTCCATCGGTGTCCATCCGTGGTTCTCTCTGTCGGGACGACTACAAGGGGTGAGGCATCCGGCGGATGGCGCAAGCTTATCCGCCCTACGCGGGCTTGGCCGCTGGAGCGGCCACAACGGCATTCCCACGCTGGAGCGTGGGAACGAGCCAAACAGGACCCGGATTTTGGGTTTCACGCGTGTCTGGCGTAGCCGATGCCCCGTAGGGCCGTCTCGATCTCGTTCAGGATCTCGGGGTCGTCGATGGTCGCCGGCAGCTTGTAGTCCTGGCCGTCGGCGATGCGTTTCATGGTGCCGCGCAGGACCTTGCCGGAGCGGGTCTTGGGCAGGCGTGCCACTACCGTCACCTGCTTAAAGGCGGCCACCGGGCCGATCTTGGCGCGCACCAAGCCGACCAGCTCGGCGAGGATCTCCGCGAGCTCTCTGTGCACGCCTTCCTTGAGGACTACCATACCTACCGGCAGCTCGCCTTTGAGGGCGTCCGCCGCACCGATGACGGCACACTCGGCCACGTCCGCATGGGAGGCCAGGACCTCTTCGATGGCGCCGGTGGAGAGTCGGTGTCCGGCCACGTTGATGATGTCGTCGGTGCGGCTCATGATGAACAGATAGCCGTCTTCGTCTTTCAGGCCCGCGTCGCCGGTCAGGTAGTAGCCGGGCTGGACGCTCAGATAGGCGTCGCGGTAGCGGTCGTCGTTCTGCCACAGGGTGGTCAGACAACCGGGGGGCAGGGGCAGCTTGATCATGATGCGGCCGAACCGGCCCGGTCCCTGTTCTGTCCCCTCCTCGTCCAGGATCCTCACGTCATAGCCGGGGACGGCCTTGGTAGGCGACCCGGGCTTGACCGGCAGCTGCTCGATGCCGAGGAAGTTGGCGGCGATGGCCCAGGCGGTCTCGGTCTGCCACCAGTGGTCGATCACCGGGACGGCGAGGAGCCGCTCGGCCCAGGTGAGGGTATCCGGGTCGCAGCGTTCGCCGGCCAGGAACAGGGCCCGGTAGCCGCTCAGGTCGTATTTCCCGAGGAACTCCCCGCCCGAGTCCACCCGCTTGATGGCCCGCAGCGCCGTCGGGGCGGTGAACATGGTCGCGACCCGGTGCTCGCTGATCACGCGCCAGAAGGCGCCGGCATCCGGGGTCCCCACCGGCTTGCCCTCGTAGACCAGGGTGGTGCACCCGTAGAGCAGGGGCGCATAGACGATGTAGGAGTGGCCCACGACCCAGCCCACGTCCGAGGCGGCCCAGAAGACCTCTCCCGGCGTCATGCCGTAGATGTGCCGCATGCTCCAGTGCATCGCCACTGCGTGCCCGCCGTTGTCGTGCACCACACCCTTGGGGGTGCCGGTGGTCCCGGAGGTATAGAGGATATAGAGGGGATCGGTGGCCGCCACCGGCACGCAGGGGTGGGGTTGGGCGCCGGCCATGGCCTGGGCCCAGTCCAGATCCCGACCCGCGACCAGGGTGCCGGGTGCCTGTTCGCGCTGCAGCAGGACGCAATGCTCCGGCCGGTGGCTGGACAGGGCGATGGCTTGATCCACCAAGGGCTTGTAGGGCACTACCCGGCCGGGCTCGATACCGCAGGAGCCGGCGACGATGACCTTGGGTTTGGCATCCTCGATGCGGGTGGCGAGCTCCCCGGACGAGAAGCCGCCGAAGACTACGGAGTGGACCGCCCCCAGGCGCGCGCAGGCGAGCATGGCGATGGGCGCCTCGGGCACCATGGGCATGTAGATGATGACCCGATCCCCCTTGGTCACCCCCAGCCCGGCCAGGACCCCGGCGAAGCGGGCGACCTGGTCCCGCAGCGCCTGGTAGCTGTAGGTGCGCTGGGTGCCGGTGACCGGGCTGTCGTAGATCAGGGCCGCCTGCTCGCCGCGGCCCGCCTCCAGGTGGCGGTCCAAGGCGTTGTAGCAGGTGTTGAGCTCGCCGCCGACGAACCAGCGATAGAAGGGCGGAGTGGTGTCATCGAGCACGCGATCCCAGGGCTTCTCCCAGTGGATCGACCGCGCCGCCTGGCCCCAGAAACCCTCCGGATCGGCGAGCGAGCGTGAATAGACCTCGGCGTAGGACATGGTGACCTCCTCCACTTGGTTTATACCCTGTGCCGCAAAATCCAATGCCATTAAGTTAGCTGCTGGCCGCTGGTTGTAGTCGGTCGGATTAGACCTGTACCCGACGTCGAGACATCCAAACGATGTCTGAACCTGCCCGCGCCCGCCAACCGATTTGGTAAGAGAAAACGATGAAGTGCGCGAACAAGATCCCTCCCTTCGGTTCGGGATGACAATCCCTTCGGTTCGGGATGACAATCCCTTCGGTTCGGGATGACAATCTCTTCGGTTCGGGATGACAATCCCTTCGGTTCGGGATGACAATCCCTTCGGTTCGGGATGACAATTTCGCGCGGATTCGCGTGATTCGTCGTTTTTCCTCTTGTTTGCCAACCACAAGGCTTAACTTAATGGCATTGCTGCAAAACCCCCATACGGCGGCTATGGTTCCCCGGAAAGATCGAATATGCAAGCCCGATCCGGCGGGCCGCAGGAAAAACCACGCAGCGCGTAAATCGACTTTGGAGTGCGCCGGCAAAGCGGCGCGGCCGAATCGAACCCCAGCGCTGGGGGATACCAGCGGCCTTTACTGGGAACCTGAGCATCGGATCCCACACGCGCCGCGGCGACGGCGCTTTCCCCTAGCCGCAATGCCTTTGTCCGGAACGGGCGTGGCACCGCATCCAAAGCGGCGGGCGGGTGCTCCAGGGCCAACCCTGCGGTTACTTCGAGTACTGTGGATTCCAGCAGGTATCGGGAAAAGGCTTCTCGTCCCCACGCGCTGCGTGGGGGCGTGGAAGCTCCGCGCCGCGGAGAAGGCGGGTCGGAGCAGCATCTTGCCGGCAAATTCTGGCCGGCAGGATGCCGGCGTTCCCAGCGCAGCGCATCCCGCCAAAACGCATCCCGTCACAAGCTTCCGCGGCGCGGAGCGATCAGGTTCCCATGCGGCACGTGGGAACCAGAGAAAGTTTAAACCACAGAGGGCACAGAGAGCGCAGAGAATTGGCCGGTGCCTTTCTCTGTGTCCTCTGTGGTTCGAAAGGACTTTTGCGACACCCTCGGCAGGCCCGAGAAAAAACTACAAACTACGGATCGCGCAAATCAGCGCGCATCGATCCGTGAGGATACGCGTCCACCCTGCCCCGTTTTGCGACAGACCAGAGCTTTGTTACCATCCGCTGGATTCAAGGACTTTTCGTGCTTCCCAAGATGCTTCAGATCTACAACAGCCGGACCGGAAAGAAAGCGGAGTTCGTACCTATCGACCCCGGTCGGGTACGCATGTATGTATGCGGCATGACCGTCTACGACCTGTGCCATCTGGGCCACGCCCGGGTCATGGTGGTGTTCGACCTGGTCTACCGTTATCTGCGCGCGCGCGGGTACGAGGTCGAGTACGTTCGCAATATCACCGACATCGACGACAAGATCATCGACCGGGCTAACGAGCGGGGGGAGTCCTGCGGCGCGCTCACGGAGCGCTTTATTGCCGCTATGCATGAGGATGCGGACGCCTTGGGCATCCTGCCGCCGACCCAGGAGCCCAGGGCCACCGCCCATATGGAGGAGATCCTGGCCATGATCCGGGTCCTGGTGGACAAGGGCCATGCCTATGTGGCCGCTAACGGCGATGTCTACTATGCGGTGGCCAGCTTTGACGGCTACGGCAGGCTCTCGGGCAAGGACCCGCGGGAGCTGCGCGCGGGGGCCCGGGTCGAGGTGGGCGAGGCCAAGCGTGATCCGCTGGATTTCGCCCTGTGGAAGGCATCCAAGCCGGGGGAGCCGACCTGGGACTCCCCCTGGGGCGCGGGCCGGCCCGGCTGGCATATCGAATGCTCGGCCATGTCCACGGCCTGCCTCGGCAACCACTTCGATATCCACGGCGGCGGCGCGGACTTGCAGTTTCCCCATCATGAGAACGAGATCGCCCAGTCCGAGGGCGCCACCGGCGAGCCCTTTGTCAATTGCTGGATGCACAATGGCTTCGTGCGGGTGAACGAGGAGAAGATGTCCAAATCCTTGGGCAACTTCTTTACGGTGCGCGAGATCCTGTCCCGCTACCGCCCCGAGGAGGTGCGTTACTTTATCCTCACCAGCCATTACCGCAGCCCGCTCAACTATGACGACGAGCACTTGGACCATGCCCGCGCTGCACTCACCCGCTTCTATACGGCGCTGCGGGGCCTGCCGGAGGCAGCTCCCGCCGGTGGCGGGGGCTTCCGCGCGCGTTTCTACGCCGCCATGGACGACGATTTCAACACCCCGGAGGCCCTGGCGGTGCTGTTCGACCTGGCGCGGGAGATCAATCGGGTGCGGACCAAGGACGTGCAATCGGCCGCAGCCTTGGGCGCAGAACTCAGGGCCTTAGGCGGGGTTTTGGGTATCCTCCAGGACGACCCGGAGGCCTACTTGCGCGGGGAGAATTCCGACGCAGGTCTGACCGATGGACAGATCCAAGCGCTGATCGACCGGCGCGTCGCGGCCCGCCAGGCGAAGGATTGGACCACGGCCGATCGCATTCGCGACGAGCTCCAGGCCGCCGGCATCTTGCTGGAGGATGGGGCAGATGGAACCATCTGGCGGCGGGCCTGATTCCGCATCGATACCTAAAGGTAGTGGTAAATTTTTAAACCACTTGAAAAATTACCACTACCTAGCGTCTCGAAAGGCTCCCAACCATGAATCCCACGCACACGAAATTTCCCTATGGCATCGCCGATTTCCAGGCCATTCGAGAGGAAGGCTACCTGTATATCGACCGGACCGACCGCATCCCGCTCTTAGAGGAAATCGGCAAGCAGATCCTTTTCCTTCGCCCCCGTCGCTTCGGCAAGAGCCTGTGGTTATCGACCCTGGAAAACTACTATGATCTGGCGCGTAGCGAGCGCTTCGACGGAATCTTCGGGGGACTGAAGATCGGCCCAAACCCCACGCCCCGACGTAACGGCTATATCGTCATGGTCTGGGATTTCTCCACCGTGGATACCCAGGGGGATATCGATTACATCCGGGGTGCACTCTACCGTCATATCAATGTTTGCATCAGCCGGGTTCTTGGTCGTTACCCCGAGCTCGAACGGTTCTCCCTGAGCGACGATGCCATCGCCAACTTCCAGGCCCTGGTGAGCGCGATAGACCGGACCGGACACAAGCTCTATCTCTTTATCGACGAATATGACAGTTTCGCCAATGAGGTATTGGTGAGCCGGTTGCGGGGGGCCGATCGGTATCGGGACCTGGTTTCCGGGGAAGGGGTACTGAAGAGTCTGTTCAAGGCCATCAAGAGCGTCGCCCGCGGCCAGGGGCTGGATCGGGTGTTCATGACCGGCGTCTCGCCGGTGGTGATGAGCGACATCAGCAGCGGTTATAACACCATAAAGACCATTTCCGATCACCCGGAATACAATGATCTGTGTGGCTTCACCACCGACGAGCTGCGCGGCATCCTCGACCGGGTGGCCGCTGAATGCGGGTTGTCCCCGGAGCAGGCCGATGAGGCCATGGAGACCATGCGCACCTTTTATAACGGTTATCGCTTCTCGTCGAAGAAGGCTTCCTCGACGCACGATTCCCTGATCTACAACCCGACCCTGGCCATCTATTTCCTCGAAGAGTTAGCGAAATATTGCGAGTACCCGGCCAGGATCCTGGACAGCAACCTGGCCATGGACCGCAACCGCATCCAGTTCGTCGCAGGATTGCCCCACGGCGAGCGGCTGGTCACCCAAGCCCTGGCCGCCAATGAGGCCAACCCGGACCAGAGTATCTTTATCGACCGACCGGCCGACCGCTTCGGGGTCGAGGATATGTTAAATGCCCCCCGCGACGACACCTTCCTGGCCTCGCTGCTCTATTACCTGGGGGTGCTCACCCTGGCCGGGCGCGATGAGCAAGGCAGATTGCGCCTGACCATCCCAAATCTGGTAGTGCGCAGCCTCTACGCCGAGCGCCTGTACGATGCCCTGGTGCCCGAGTACGAGGACCGAGAGACGCGGCGGGCGGCGGCGGATCGCTTCTACGCCTACGCCGATCCGGAACCCCTGTGCGATTTCATCGAACAGCGGTTCTTCAAGGTATTCGACAACCGGGATCTCCGCTGGAGCAATGAGCTCACCGTCAAGACCGCCTTTCTTACCCTGCTCTTCAACGATACCTTCTACATTATGGACTCGGAAACGGCTATCGACCGAGGTTACAGCGATTTGAGCCTCATCCTCCGCCCGGACATGCGCAAATACAAGCTCCTCGATCACCTGCTGGAATTCAAGTATCTCCCATGGAAGGCATTGGGAAGGAACAGCGAGGCGGTGCGGGGTATGACCCGCGAGGAATTGCGGGAACTGCCGCCCGTGACGGAACAGCTGAATCGTGCCGGGGCGCAACTGGCCCGCTATCGGGAGACCCTGGAACGGGTCTATGGTAAAAAACTGAGACTACACACCCATGCGGTGGTCTGCATCGGATTGGAGCGGTTGGTGTGGTAAAAGTCCTTTCGAACCACAGAGGACACAGAGAACACCGAGAAGGGCACAGGCCAATTCTCTGCGTTCTCTGTGGTTTAGGGGCGTTCTCAATTAACAAATTGTCTAAGTGCTGTAGGCTGGGTTGAGGAACGAACCCCGGCTTTTCCGGTCCGCAATGCTGGGTGCTGGGTTTAGCCGTCCCTGGCCGCAACCCAGCCTACGGGCTTGTGAACAGGACCGGTTCACAGAATGACTATCGGCAAACCTACTCGGATACTCCTGCATCTGTTTACGGGCGGGATAGTGTCGCTTACGGCCATCCTGATAATGCTGAGGCAAATTCCTGGTTGGGAACCAGTGCAAACGCTGGTTCTGGCGGCTGGATCAGGGATCATTGCATTGGGCTTCGTACCTAACTTAGGGTTTGTCTCTCGTGCTTCAACGGATATCTGCCTGTCAATACTGAGCCTATTCACAATCCTTACACTCTGTGAAGGATTCTTTAGAATCATCGAGTTCGACTTTGCTCCTAGTCGGGAACGCGCCTGGCGAAAGACTCCTACCTATTACCGGAAGCCAACCGTACCAACTGGAGAGGTCTTCTTCAGGCGCCCTGGTCCACAAACCTGGACCGGTCAGGTTCGAAATACAGTCCTGATTCAAAATAACATCGAACCTAATCCCTACAACAATGAGCCCGTGATAACCGTCAAATACAATAAACTAGGATTCAGAAACCCGGATGACCTTTCGGACTGGGAGATTGCTGTAGCGGGTGACTCATTTGTTGAATTGGGTTATCTGCGATACGAAGAATTGTTCACAACGATACTCGGCAACATCCTCAATAAGAGAGTTTTGAACCTGGGCACAAGCTACACCGGCCCTCTCACTCAGTTGAGCTACCTCCGAGATTATGGTATCTCCTCAAGTACAAAGCATACTGTTATCGTTTTTTTTGAAGGTAATGATTTAGGTGGGCTTGCTAGAGAATATGCAGCGCTAACCGGCCGGCAAGCGAGTGGTCAACGTAGCTATCGTGAGTTCAAAAGACAAACTTCCTTAGCGAAAGCGTTTTATGAACTACTCAGAAACTCGGTTAGATCCTGGCCCGGACCAATCGATCTTGCGAATGCTCACTTCAAATCCCCACACGGCGATATACCAGTCACACTGACGTACACGCCGCCGGCTAAATCCGAAATATCCGCAGAGAACATTCAACAGCTCAACTATTTTTTTAGCGGATACGCCAGCTTTGGAATAGAACGGCAAACTATCGGCTGGATTGCGTACATGCCAAGCAAGCGGAGAATTCTTGATGGGCAGCTTCGCTTTAATCGTCTAACAGACGAAAGGTTCAGGAGCTGGCAGCCAAGTGACCTTCCTGAATTGATCTCCGAGTTGTGTGATCAATATGGAATTAGATTCATTGACTTGACGCCGGACCTGGTTGAGGAAACCAGAAACAAGGGACATCTTGTTTATAACTCAATCTACGACACTCACCTTAACTCGGTCGGCTCTCTAGTCGTCGCGCGAGTGATGGCAAAACATCTGGCAACGCAGGGTCCACGGTCACCGAACAAGGCCCTGCAGCCGACACGGTAACCCGCGCGGCTAATCGCTACCGTTCGGAGAATTTGCTTACTGCATACCGCGGATCAGCCGCATTGGCATAGATGCCACCACTCGGAGCCACGCTTTAGCCAATGGAACATGCTAATCTACGCAGGCCGTAATGCAGGCATCTTCTCTCATTTCAACCTAATGGCAATGGCCTGCAAGCCATTGCTGCTCAACAAGGTGCGAGTCTTGTTCACTTCCTGCCTGCCCCGGTACGGACCGGCGCGCACCCGATGGTAGTCCTTACCCTTTACCGTCACCTGCTGGATGCTGGAGCGGATGCCGAGCAGGGCAAGCCTGGCCTTGAGTTGTTCCGCATCGGACGCCTTGCGTAAAGAGGCGACCTGCACCAGATAGGAGGCGCCGTCTCCGGTAGACCTTTTCGGTTTCTCCGTTTTGGCCGTCTTCCGAGGTTTGGGGGGCGTTGCCGCTCGCGATGATTCTTTTTGCTGCCGAGATTTCGGTGCGGGCCGCGGCGGGGGTGATGCGGTGCCACCCACCTCCTCGTTGGGGACTTGCACCTTCAGCTCCGGGAGGAGCCGGTGGAAGACGAAGCGGGGTTTAGTAGGCGGTTTCGCTTGAGCCTGGGCTTGGGCTCGGGGGCTCGCGGCGGCCGGCGGAGGCCTCTGGTCCTGCAGGGTCCAGGCCAGACCGACCCCGAAGGCGCCGACCACCGCGCCGGTGACGAACCAGAAGAACCCGGAGCCTCCGCGCCGGGCGGGGCGGGGCCTGAGTCTCTCCTTGGTCTTGTAGTCTCTCGTTGCCATGTCACATACTCTCCGGGGCCGATACCCCGATCAGATCGAGCCCGTTGCGCAGCACCTGTCGCACGGCCAGGATCAGTTTAATACGGGCGTCACGTAGGCCCTCATCCTCCACCAAAAACTGGTGAGCGTTGTAGTAGGTATGGAAGTCGTTGGCCAGCTCCCGTAGGTAATGAGCAAGTTGGTGGGGTTCCAGGGCGAGCGCCGCCGCCTCCACTACCTCCGGATAACGGGACAGGACCTTGAGCAGGGCCTGCTCATGGGCCGCCGTAAGCCGCTCCAGGTTGACCTCCCCCGGGCTCGGGTCCACTGCCATACCCCGTTCCGCCGCCTGGCGCAGCACGCTACAGATCCGGGCATGGGCATACTGGACATAGTAGACCGGATTATCCGCGGACTGGGACTTGGCGAGATCCAGGTCGAAATCCAGGTGCTGCTCGCAACGGCGCATGATGTAGAAGAAGCGGGCCGCGTCCCGCCCCACCTCCTTGCGCAGCTGGTGCAGGGTAACGAACTTCCCGGAACGGGTAGACATCTGGGCCCGCTCGCCCCCACGATAGAGGATAGCGAACTGCACCAGCAGCACGTCCAACCGATCGGGGTCGTCTCCCAGGGCCGCCAGGGCCGCCTTGACCCGGGGCACATAGCCGTGATGGTCTGCCCCCCAGATATCGACCACCCGCTCGAAGCCACGTTCCAGCTTGTCCAGGTGATAGGCGATGTCCGAGGTGAAATAGGTCGTCTGGCCGTTGTCGCGTACCACCACCCGGTCTTTCTGGTCCCCGAAGGCGCTGGAGCGGAACCAGAGCGCGCCGTCCCGTTCGTAGAGATGCCCGGCCGCGCGCAGGCGCTCGATGGCCCGCTCGATAGCACCGCGCTCGGTCAGGGAACGCTCGGAGAACCACTCGTCATAGTCCACCCCGAACCGGGACAGGTCGTCGCGGATATCATCCAAGATATGCTTGAGTCCTCGGTCGAACACCAGCCGGTAACGATCGTCACCCAGTAAGCGGCGGGCACGTGCGATCAAGGCATCGATGTGGACCTCCTTGTCGCCCCCGGCCGGCTCGTCGGGGGGCAGACCGGCGCAGACCTGGTCGCTGGCATAACGGTAGTCGTCCCCGTGCTCCCGATGCAGAGAGGCCGCGATGTCCCAAACATAGTCGCCGCGGTAGCCGTTACTCGGGAAGGGGAGGTCCTCCCCACACAGCTCCAGATAGCGCAGCCACACGGAGATGGTCAAGATATCCATCTGCCGGCCGGCATCGTTGACATAATACTCGCGGTGGACCCGGAAACCTACGGCCGCCAACAGATCCGCCACCACTGCGCCGTAGGCGGCACCACGGCCATGGCCCACATGCAGGGGACCGGTGGGGTTGGCGGAGACGAACTCCACCTGGACCCGTTTGCCGGCGCCGACATCGCTGCGCCCGTAGGCCGAGCCGGTCGCCAGGATTTCGGGGACCCGGGCCTGGTAGGCGGCAGGGGCGAGGAAGATATTGACAAAACCGGGGCCGGCGATCTCCACCCGCTCGATCAAGGGGGACGGGGGTAGCACCTCTACCAGGCGTGCGGCCAGGTCCCGCGGCTTGGTACGGGCTTGCCTGGCCAGGACCATTGCCGCATTGGAGGAGAAATCACCATGGCGCTGGTCGCGGGTGCGCTCCACCTGGACATCCGGGAGTCCGTCTCCCGGAAGGAGGCCGTCAGCAGTGAGCCGCGCCAAGGCGCCAGCGAAAAGATCCTCGACCTGTTGCTTCATGGGTTTCTAAAGAGAGCCGAAAAACCGATGCAGAATACCAGGAAATCCCGGTTCAGAGCATTTCCTGATGATTCGCGTCCAAGGACCAGCGCATCTTTCGAGTCGCCCTTGAGGACCCGCACCCTGGCCAGCCAAGCCGTCAGGAACGCTCGCAGTCGGGTAGGTCAGGCAGAGGTGCGTACTACTTCCCTTGCGGATCGGACTAACGGAGGTCTCCATTATCCATGTTGCGCTTGCGGTATGCAGCGAGATCATCTTCGTCGATCTCTTCAGGCGGGACAAGGCGGTAATGCTTCTCCGAAGCAATCACAACGCTGTCTTTGCCGTCCTCGAACTCAAACAGGACAATCAACTGATCCGGCATGAACTGAGCAGCAATCGGCCTGCATATCAACTTTGGAAATTTATGCTTACACATCGCTACATCCTGCTCGATCTGGACGATGCTCAGTCGGTCCGTTTTGCCTTTGGCTTGTACTGGAAACACATAGTGCACCCCGCGCCGGTCGACACCGATGTAAATCTCATCGGTCTCGACCTGACCCAGTGACGGTACAGACGTGCGCAGATGACTCTGCAACGGATAACAGGTTACTCGAGTAAAGATGTCCACAAGCCGGTTGTAGCGCAGTTTAGCCAGCAGCGCCTGTTCGTCATTGAGGGCATACATCGAGGTCATTGAGGGCATACATCGAGATCACACCCGGCGTGGCATCCGGCACTTTTGTCTCTGCCATCCAATGCGTCGGTTCAATCTTTGCTACTTTCGTGGCCACGAAGCAATACTTGCTTCTGCCGGCAGGACGAATGATCCATTCTTCGCCCTTCGGCGCATGCCGTTGAATCGTCTCCGGTAGGGGAACGCGATAACGGAAGCTGTAAATCACATCGCCCAGGTTCTTCGGCAATGTGATGCCCAGTTCCCCGGCTACCTGTTCGATATCAGCTCTGTCGAACTGGACTTCTCGGGAGCCCTGCTTGTATCCCGACAGGAATAGCTTCTCTATGATCTTCGTGTACCTGTTTGCTTCCGCCATCCGTTCAATCCTTGCGCGAGATTGTTACTTCCCAGGCCATCGCAGCCGGACGACTTCTTCTCTTAGTTGTTCTTTCGTTGCCGTTGCCAGCCGTGTGCGAAACAGGTCGATATCATCGACCTCGTATCCCAGCGATTCGGCAATGTCCGCCAGCAATTGGCCGGTCCGAATCATTACCCGTAAATAGGATGCCTGGTCGCCCACTACATAAGCAAGTTGTGCTCCCGGTCGCAATGCTTTTCGCAACACGGCCAGATGCCGCGCCATACCGCCGAAATACAACTTGGTTACCCTGTGATACAAACGTTCAAAACCCGATGTCTTGCCGAGCTCAATGCGACGTTCTTCGATCTCCCCGGCAATCCGTTGAATCTCCGCATGGTTCTCGATCCATGCGTCATCGTCATCGGCCTTGTACACACTTCGCGTGTTCGATCTGACTAGAGACTTTTTCAAAGCCCGCAGGTCCACCTTGTCTTTTACAAAGCCCAACAGCACCGTCTCAAGCCGCGTGGTACGTGTATAGTCCTTTTCATTCGGATAAGGAGGAGACGTGAACACTGCATCAATCGAGTTCGGCTTCAATAGTTCGATGACATCGCGGGCATCGCCGCGATGCACCATTGTGCTTGCGCCATTTACCTCCGGCAAATGTTCCAGGTCTTCCGCTATCGCCTGGATCCTGCTCAGCCATGGCGCAACCACCGGGGCATCCTCTTTCTTCTTGCCAACGCCGATCTCCGGGCCGAAACGCAGGTTGCTTATGTCATCCACCAAGGCATTGGCGAGTGCAAGACGCTCGTGTTCATAGTAGCGTTTATCCCGGTTTTCTTCGATAGTCTCCATGAGCACGAGCGTCTTGTGCATCGGTAGCGGGCTCACCGAACCTTTTAGAAGAAGCGTCCCTATGTCTTCCGGCAACCGTCTCAACTTCTCAGTCTCGTCGGGTTGTTCCGCAAAGAAGGGGATGTCCTGAATGCCGCTTGCTTCAAGCTTAGCAATCGTCTTTTCGGCTATCTTCTTTGCGTGGTCGAGAAGACGCCGAGGCATTGGTGACCAGTCCGTCTTAACCTGACTTGCGAAATGGGCCATCGGCAGGGCTTCGATCCCGATACTGGAAATGCCCATCTTCTGGCATTCGACAATCGTTGTGCCGGTTCCGCAGAATGGATCAAGAACGATTTTCCCATTCTCGATCCCGAAGTCTTCCAAGTAATCACGGACCAGGTGGGGTGGGAACGACAGCACAAAGCGGTACCATCGATGCGCTGCGCTGTCATCATCCTGCAGCCTGTTGGCAACCTCGTTTCGGTAAACTACCGGAGCTTCCTTGCATACCGTCTCCACTACTCGTGTCATTGCTTCACAACCCGGTTCTGATTTCTGATCAGCGATATCCGCCGCCGCACGCGTGGCCCACTCTGGAAACGCCAGGGCCGCCTTCGTCTCGCCCGGTTTTTGGTTCTTATCTGTCAAGTCCCGCCAGATTATAGACACGTTTTTTGAACAGATTGGGTTGTTTTTGGTACCAGCTTTTCATGGCCTGGAGGGGAAGCATGTGGCCCAAGGCCTTTTGTGGAAGGTGTTGATTATAGACCTGGACGTAGCGTTTGATGGTGTCGGTCAAGTGCTGGGCTGAGTCGAAGCGGGTGGTGGCCAAGACGTCAGCGATGCGGCCGTTGAAGCGCTCGATCATGCCGTTGGTTTGGGGGGTTCTAGGTTTGATCAAGCGGTGTTCGACGTGGTTGGCAGCGCAGACCTGATCGAAGGCATGGGCACCGGTGGGCTGGCGTTCACCGGTGGCACAGAAGCGGTCGGTGAATTCCTTGCCATTGTCGGTGAGAACCTTGGTGATGGTGAACGGCGCCTGCTCGATCAAGCGCTTGAGAAAACCGCTGGCGGAGGCGGCTGACTTGTCCTTGAGGAGTTCCACGTAAACCCAGCGCGTGGCGCGGTCGATGGCGGCGAAGAGATACTGCCGCTGGTCCTCATCCGGCATTTGGGGCAGGTACTTCACGTCCACGTGCACAAAGCCGGGCGCGTAATCCTTGAAGCTCTTCACCGGCGGCTTGGCGCCGTCCTCCTGGGGCATCAGCGCCTTGAGGTTCGACACGCCATGGCGGCGCAGACAGCGGTCCAGGCCCGAGCGCGAGACCTCGCCGTGGATGAACTCGCGGGTCACCGCCAGCAGGTCATCCAGGGGCAACAGCAGGCTCTCACGCAAGGCCACGACCACCGCTTCCTGGGCCGCGCTGAGGGTCGCCTGGAGCCGGTGCGGGCGGTGGGAGGCATCATCTGTCCCTTCGCGTCGGCGCCATTTCGCAACCGTGTGGCGATTGAGGTGGTAGACTGCTGCCAATTCCCGGTTGCTCACTGACGCGGGCTGAGCCTGGAGTTCCAGACGGATGGCCGGGGTGGTGCGGGCGTGCTGGTGCACGTGGATGTTCATCAGGGTAATCGCTCGACTCAGGATTCGGGTGATGTGAGGATCAGATCAGGCGCTCCTGATCAGCCCCGCGGCTACCTTGCCGGTTCCTTCCGCTCCCTCTCCCGCAAGCAGCTGTAAGACTGCTCTTGCCTGCAACAAACGGATAGCTCCTCCTTGGTATATAATCACACGGGACCTGACAGTTCTTCTGGCCGGGCCATTAGCAACTCGTTGATAGAGATATTCATAAGTTCGACGAAGAAGTGATCGTTATGGTATAGAAGGCGTTTCGACGTATTTAAACACGGCGACTCGCCGTCTACTACCTGTTAGAAGCCTAAATTTACAGGAGAACGAAATGTATATATCTGAGTTAGGGAAAGCCGCTATTGAAGGAATCATATCGATACCAATGGATTTGGCATACGGGGTAAGGAGAACGTATGAAGATGTTGCTGGTGGAAAAGCTGTCCAAGCAGAGAATCGCGCTGAGCGAGAAAGAGGTATGCGTGCAATAAAGATGGCAATTAATTTCGGTTCTTCGGAAGCAGGCCCTATTAGTAAGATGGTAAAAATAATTCTTACGGAATTTTACGACTTACTACCAGATTCCACTGTTGAAGCAATTGCCAAAAAGGCCGGGGTTGGCGTGAGTTTCATGATAAGCAGAGTATCTACACAAGTTGCTTTGACAACTCTTGTATCCCAAAAACTAGCCAAAGAAATTGCCGCTAAAGCTGTTGCTCGTCGCGCGATCAAATTCGGAGTAGGCGTGGCAGCGTCCGCACTGTTGATTCAAGGCTTTATAGAAAAAGTATCGGAAGCAAGCAAACGATTGCAACGGATGCATCCTAAAATTTACAGCTTATTCAAGAAAAATAATTTAGACATGGCTTATATAATAGTTGAGGATAGCATGGCGCCAATCCTAAAAGCTATTCAAGTTCATGATCAAAATATTGATGAGTTTACTCAACCACTATGCACTAAAGTGCATAGGTTGCCCCCTGGACTGAAAGTCCTAAATCATTCCAGGATCATGTTTCCTGTATCCATGTTGGGTGGGTGACGGTGAGGCTCCAAGTATTCTTGAACCATTTCGTCTGTTACATTCCCTGTTGTCCAGGCAACATATCCTATCGCCTAAAAACACTTTCCCCAATATCGTTTTTTTAGCTCGGGGAATTCGCTTTGAAGAAACGCTATGGTTACTGCATCTTTGATCGCTCATTAGCTCATTATAGAATACCTGTGTAGCAGCTAAAGCCTTGCACTAAAGTGCATAGTTTTGGACTAGCGTGCTGGGACAATAAATTAATTGAGAACATTATCAATGATTACTAAAAAAATAATCTCACTGTTGTTTGATTCAATATTTTTTTTCTTAACGGCAGCAATTAGTATATTTTTGTTCTTTTTTGTAAGTGAAGGGCTGGCTAAGGACACTTCTTCACCAGCTATATACGGAGGGATATCTGCTATTACAGCGTTGGTATCAATGTATTTAGTTTATTCTTTTATCTCTAAGATACTAGAGAAATAGTAAGCGGGCTTCTAACAAAGCCATAAACTCGGATCGCAAAAAGCGCCGCTCGTTCCTCGCTCTGCTTTTTGCTCCCGGTTATGGCTGGCGTTAGGCGGTTTGACACTGTTGCGCAACATGCTACACTTACTGAATGATCAAGTCCTTCAAGCACAAGGGCCTAGAGAAATTCTATGTTTCTGGCAGTACTAAAGGCATTCAGGCAAAACAAGCAAATAAGCTTCGTATGCAGCTTGCTGCCTTAGATACTGCCCACCACATTGAAGACCTTGATATCCCTGGCTATCGGCTACACCAGCTCAAAGGCAGCCTCAAAGGACTATGGTCTATTACTGTAAATGCCAACTGGCGCATCACTTTCGAGTTCTCCGATGGTAATGTATATATTGTTAATTATGAGGATTATCACTAATGGCTATGCACAACCCTCCGCACCCCGGCGAGTTCATTCAGGCCACTTATATGCAGCCATTTAATTTAAGTTGCCGCTATTTAGCTGAACAACTGAACGTAGCCGCTTCCACCCTTAACAGGGTATTAAAAACTCAGAGTAGTATTAGCCCTGAAATGGCAATACGCCTTTCAAAAGCTTTAGGCCGTAGCCCTGAAAGCTGGCTTGCCATGCAGGATGCATATGATCTTTGGCAGGCAAAAAAGCGGGTCAAGCTTGGCAGTGTCCACAAAGTTAAAGTAAACGCCGCATAATAAGCCATTTCAGCTGACTGGCTATGCCGGCGGCTGAATTCAGTCGTTAGCGTTTCAATCACTCAATACCAGTTGATCATTTGATTATTTCTACTGAAGGCTACTACAGTTATGTAAAAAACGGATTGTTTGAGAAAATTCATGGTAGCAAAAAATTTATGATTCGCGCAATTGCTGAAGAAATATATCGGAATGAAGGCAAAAAAGAGGGTAAAGAAGAGGGGTTAAATGAAGGGATTCAACTAGGACGAAGAGAGGAAAAAATTGAAATGGCAAAGGTAATGAAGCAAGAAAAAGTCAGTATAACGATTATTGCTAAAGCTTCAGGGCTTTCAATCGAAGAGATTAAAAAACTATAAGGCCGAGAGAGAAAAGGAGCTAGGCTCAATTGATAGGTCGTTTTTCACAGCTCATTCGCCTAACATTCGGCTGCAAGCGACCCAATGCCGCGGTCCGGCTCCTCAGCAACTTTCAAGCTCAGTGCCAATGCCATTTGGGCTTAGAATAGCTCAAATCAGGCCAGTAATGCCATTACGAAGGGGGAGACCAAATCAATGTCTAATCACAGCGGTAGCTATATGCTAAACGATGTACTTAACACGCTCCAACGATATTCGGTATTCGATGCCTTGGGCAAAGAAAAAACACAAAAAACCGCCTTAGTTGAAAGGATAATTAAAGATATGCAACAATACTGGTTTACAACCCAGGAGAAATATTGGAAAATATGGATGTGACGAAAATCGTATTTCTCAAGGCAACAGTGTCCGGTTCCAACTTGTTGATATGCATGGATTTCTTTCTCATAGTGTCATGCGGGTGCCATTAAGCAAAAAAAGTCAACTAAAAATTCAACATCATCAATAGGTTAGAACTGGACACCGTTGTTCTCAAGGTGCCCATATTTATAATTGTTCAGCCCCCTACTGTTTTGCCATCCCCTTTCTTGCCATCAAGGGCGCCTGGATTCCGGCAACACTTACCGGAATCACGAGGTGGGGGCTGAACGGTTACGATGCGGTTCGCTACGGGCGTCCTTGCCAGCTTAGCTCACCGCATCCTACGGCTCTGCCCAGTCTACTCGCTTCTTCTTTTCCCGGTAGGCCCGTTTACCAGGAACTACTCATAGGCTGACCTCTTCCATCATTCATCATTCATCACAGAGGCATCGGCTCACATCCCCCACACCCCGATCCGGTGTTCCCCATACTGCTCTTGCCGAACGAAGCTCTTCTCTTCCCACGGCAGCTCCGGGGTGCGATCAAAGACGACCAGATAGCCCTCGTCGGTGCCGACCCGGTCCATATAGTCGGCGGTCTGCGCCAGGCCCTCTGCAATCGTTGTCGCCAGGGATTTGTGTAGGATCTTGAGCTCGATGACCGCCCGTTGGACTGGGCCATGGAAGCCCTGAGTCTCATCCAGAGGCCACTGCACCAACAGATCGGTGCGGCGACGTCCTAGCCCATACTCCCGATCGATGCGCCCGCCGCTGTTGACGATGCGCTGCAGGAACGACTGCATCAAGAGCTGCGGTCCGGCCTCTTTGTAGTCGAAACGATTGGCCCAGCTATCACCGTTCTCCCGGAAGAACTGTTGGAAGGCATCGAGCAGCTTGGGGAGGTCGAGCCGCCTGCCTTCCTTGAGATACCAAGCGGTCTCCTGCGGGATCAGGACCTGGGTGGTCCAGGTCAGGGTACGGGGGATCACCTCCCGGTAGATGGGGTTGGCGACGGCAAGTTGGGGGCGAACCCGGATGAGGCCGAGGTCTTCCACATATTGCAGGTCGTCCTCCGGAATCACGGCGTCTGCTGCCAACGTATCGGCCAGCAACCTGCCGATGACTCGCTGGACCCGTGCCTCTTTGAGTTTGTCCCCTAACTGATCGAGATGGGTATCCCGCCGCTCGATGAGCCGCTCCCGGGCATCGAGCATGTCTGTCAGGGTGATGGGACAACTGCGATCCCGTGCCGCTTTGGCCCTGAAACAGGCCTCGTAGCCCATGGCATTGACCAGCCAAGGCTGACCGGTTGTCTGCTCGAAGACATAATCGATCACCCCGGCTTCGAACAGCTGTCCGGTCGCCTCGGTATGTTGGGTGTAGAGAAGGGCAACCTCCTCGTGACTGAAGTTCCCCAACCGAAGCGACTCGGATTTGATGTTGAAGGCGCTGCCGCCGGTGATGATCTGGTGGTCGCCGTCATGGATACGATAATCCCGCACATCCCGCACCCCGCACAAGAGCACTGTCTGCGGGAAGGAGCGAGGACGATCCGGATAGCCGGCGCGGATCTGGCGCAGCAGGGAGATCAGGGTATCTCCCACCAGGCTATCCACCTCGTCCAGGAGTAAAACCAGGGGGTTTTCGAGCCGTCGACACCAGCGACGCAGCCCTTCCCGAAGCAGACTGCCGGCGGCCTGAGTGGTAAGGATTTCCCGGGCAATTTCCGGCAGAAGCCGATCGGCCAGGTATTCATCGGCACCGGCCACCAAAGCGTCCAGGATGATCCGCATTCCCGACGCCATGTCTCCCCGCGCCGCTTGGGCCGGCTCCAGGTTTACATAGAGGGCCCTGTAATCCGCTTCCGCGTTGAGCTGCTCCATCAAGGCCAACAGGCAACTGGTCTTGCCGGTCTGGCGCGGGGCGTGGAGGACGAAATAACGCTTCTCCCCGATCAAACGCCGAATATCATCCATATCCCAACGTGATAATGCAGGGATCGTGTAATGTTCGTCCGACCTTGTAGGGCCTGCGGTATTGAAGGTCTTCATGGAGCCTCCTGCGGGTACGACTTCTGACGGTCAGGAACCGGCAATCCACTCATGGTATTCCTGCTCGATATTGATGCTCCACAGGTCGTGGTGTTCACCGAACAGGAGCATGCGGACGGCATACATCCCGGTCAGCATGGAATGGTCCATGTTGTTGTAACGATGGAGACCGTTGCGGCCCACGGTGCGCAGGTTTTCCAGTCCGTCACAGAAGTTTCGCACCTGGGCAAGATTGGCCGTATAGTTGTTGTCGTAGACAGGATAGGCATCGGCGATGCGATAGACCTGACCGTCGATTACCTGGCCGGGCGGTAGCAGGCCGATGGTCTCGAGCTCGCGACCAGCCAGGGCGATCAGCTCGGTATCGTCCATGCACCAAAGTTCATCACCCTCATTGCAGAAGTACTCGAGACCCAGGCCGGACTTGGTCTCGTCTGCTACCATAGCCTTGCTCCAGTTCGTGTAATTTTGGATGCGGGCCACCCGGACCCCAGGTTCGTGCACATAGATCCAGTTGTCGGGAAACAGGTCAGTCGCGTCCACGATCAGGCAGACAGTAAGAAACCCCCGGTGCCTGAGGTTCCCGGCAGCCGCCAGCACCGGCGGCGGTGGCAGCGGGTCTAGTTTTCCTACCAGCTCGGACAGCGGCATGCTGGATACGAACAGCTCGGCGGCGATCGAATACTCACGTTCCCCTTCGCGCACCACAATCCTGTCGATGTGCATCCTGTTCCTATGCACACGAATCACATCCGCATTCATGCGCACCTCTCCGCCCCCGCCGTGGATCCGCCGACGTGCCGCCTCCCACATCATGCCCGGACCGAAGCGCGGATAGTGAAACCGGTCGATGAGCGTAGTGACCCTGGTGCCGGTCTTGCGGACCAGGTTTTTCATCATCACCCCCAGCGACAGATCCTGGATCCGTTGCGCCGCCCATTCGGCGCGCAGATCGCTACAGGGGATACCCCAGACCTTTTCCGTATAGGTCTTGAAAAAGTGCTCGAACAGACGCTTGCCGAAGGCATTGGTCACCCACTGCTCGAAGGTCGTCACCTGTCGGTAGGGTAGCAACTGCCAGCGCAGGTAGCTGGCCAGGACCCGGATACTCTCCCGCGGCCCCAAGCCTATCAGAGCATCCCACAACCGCGGTGGATAGGCGAAGAATTTATGTCGGTAGAAGATCCTCGAAAGTCGCGGTCGCAACAGGAAATCCTCGCCGAGCAGGTCTTGCCACAGCCGGTTGACAGCATCCGACTTGGTGAAGAAACGGTGTCCTCCCATGTCGAAACTGAATCCCCGGTAGGATTCGGTGCGGGCGATCCCGCCGACGATCGAGTCCTTTTCCAGCACCAGGGGGACGTGACCGTGCCGGAGGAACTCCAGGGCCGCCGCCAGTCCCGCCGGCCCGGCGCCGATGACGATGCAGTCGGGTGACCGGCCGGTGTCCGGGACTGGTTTATCTTCGGCCTTGTCTACCATTGGCTCACACGGACACACCGCCGTTACCGGGGCGACGGCCGTACCCGGAGACGGGTCTTCAATCTCTGCCATCCACAGCCGATGACGCCGAGGATAAAACCCAAACCACTGTTGAAGTGATAAAACCAGTGCAGGGGAACAGCGGCCAGTGCCCGCGCCCAACCCAGTCGGACATGCAGGAAGCGGAAGAAATCGAGATTGACCCCCACGAACAGACCCAACGCCGCCAACATCACCAGCAAGGCCTCAGGCCACACAAGCGCCGCCAGCAATGCCGACGGCAACAGCCAAGCCATGGCCACGGAGGCCCGTTGCCCCCAGCCCAGGCTGAAATCACTCGGCATTTCCGCACGAGCAAGAACCAGCCAGGTCCAGGGGATGGCGCGCACGAACAAATCGGTGCGGGCCATGGAGCCGAACGACCAGCGCCTGAGATGTTTGCCCTGCACCCTGCGGTCGAGCCGGATCGAGTAGCCCGCATCGCGTAGCCGGTAGCCCAATTCGACATCCTCTATGACCCGATTGAACTCGGCCGTGTCGAATCCTCCAAACGCATCGAAGGTGGATTTCCTGATGGCACCGAGTCCGGTCCAGAAGTGCGACGCCTGCTCCGAGGCGTGCTGGTGCACATAATAATGCAACAGGTTGCGGTACTGGCTGACCGGATTGTGCGCCTCCGGCTCACTGTCGTAGGAGCCGATTACGGCGGTACAGTCCGCATCCGCGGCAAAATGCCGCGCCAACTGGCCCAGGGCGTCCGGCGCCACTGCCACATCGGCATCGACAAAGACCAAAATATCACCGCCGGCGCGGGCGGCGCCCAGATTCCGGGTCACGCCGGGCCCCGCGTTGATTTTGGCGGTAATCAGCTCGACCCCTGGGCGAGAGGCCACCGCTACCGACCGATCCTGCGAGGCATCGTCGACCACGATGATTTCGTTCGGGAGGACCTGGCTGTGTTCCAACAGGGCATCGAGACAAGCACCCAAGGTCTCCGCCGCATTGAAACAAGGCACGATCACCGACAGGCTGACGCCGGATGGAGGGGTAACCTCAGGCATGGTCGAAGAGGAGCTGTTTGAAATATCCGATGGTCCTGCGCAATCCCTCCTCCAGCGTCATCTTCGGCTCCCATCCCAAGCGTTCCCGAGCACGGGAGATATCCGGCCGGCGCCGGATCGGGTCGTCGGCAGGCAAGGGATGGAACACTAGCTTGGAGCCGGAATTGGTGAGCCGGATGATCTGCTCCGCCAACTGACCGATCGTGAGCTCGTCGGGATTGCCGAGATTGATCGGACCCGGAAAACCGGGTGAGCCGTCTTCACCCGAAGGCGTATCCATGAAACGCAGGACGCCGTCCACCAGGTCATCGATATAGCAGAAGCTACGGGTCTGCCGACCGTTCCCATGCAAGGTGATGTCACGGCCCTGCAATGCCTGCACGATAAAGTTGCTCACCACCCGGCCGTCGTTCGGGTGCATCCGCGGGCCATAGGTGTTGAAGATGCGTGCCACTCTGATGTCAAGCCCGTGCTGGCGGTGGTAATCGAAGAACAGGGTCTCGGCACAGCGTTTGCCTTCATCGTAGCAGCTTCTGGTCCCCACCGGATTCACATTGCCCCAGTAGGCTTCGGGCTGCGGGTGTACGGCCGGGTCGCCATAGACCTCGCTGGTGCTGGCCTGGAAGATCCGCGCACCTAACCGCTTTGCCAGACCGAGCATGTTGATTGCACCGTGCACGCTGGTCTTAGTGGTCTGCACCGGATCATGCTGGTAATGGATGGGGCTGGCCGGACAGGCCAGATTGTAGATCAGGTCCACCTCCACATAGAGCGGAAAAGTAATGTCGTGCCGCAGAAACTCGAAGCGGGGATGAGAATGCAAGTGTTCGAGGTTGCGCTTGGAGCCGGTAAACAGGTTGTCCGCGCAGATCACCTCGTCCCCGCGTTCCAGCAGCCGGTCGATGAGATGGGAACCCAGGAATCCCGCACCCCCGGTAACCAGGACTCGCTTCCGTTCAATGTAATTCCGCATTGTATTCTCTTGCAATAGAGTTGTCCCGTTTGTTTAATTTGTTTGTTAACTTTTTGATTTCAAATACATTTTCATATTCCATGGGCTGGCTGAAAGCAAAAAAACCAGTTCTTTACCTCATGAAAAGTTATCTGAACTCAACCAAGCTCTACGGGCTGCGTTAGAGTTTGGGGGCGCCTAACCAGGCGTTCGGGAGGGACTGAGGTGGAAAGCGCAGCACCTTTTTGGCGTACCGCGTGGATGAAAGATGTTGGGGTTCGTTCCTCACCCCAACCTACGCGCTTCACGCGGATAGTTGAGGTCAATACTGGGCAGGTCTGGGTTGAACCAGAGTGCGGCCTCCCCCACGTGCGAGGCGCATTTGAGCAGGAAGTCGCAGCGGGCCAGCAATAACACGTCGATGAGTACCTGGGCGCCCTTGGCATAGCCGGAATGGGAAGTAGCCTGAAAAGGGGCGAACCCGCTGGTGGACCGGTAGCAGTCGCTCGACAGGATGCGCCCGGCGTACCGTTCTTCTAGGGATCGGAGGTATTGTGCCTGGTCGGTGGCGACGAAAAGCTTCGCCTTCGGGTGTACCGCAAGGTATCGGTCCACCTCCGGGAAATAGGCCTCCGGCTTGACCTTCTGCCGAGTATTTTTCGCGCCCCTTGCGGCTCCCTTGTCGGTTCCCCGCAGGTGTATTCCCAATACCAGGTGGCCCTGCATCTGTTCCCTGTAGAAAGCATCGACCTGGTTGCTGATTGCGTCCTTGACCTGCACGTATTTGCCGATAACCTCGTGCGCCCGAGCGCGCTGAAAGTCGTACCAGCGCGCATCGTAGCTTGTCTTCAGCAAATAGCGCCCGTAAGGGTATGCATAGATGCTCCCTTTTTCGTACAGATGCAGGTACCAGAGATCCCGGTCTGTCAGGGTCACCACGTCTCCCGGTTGTAGGGGATGTCCCGGATCTTTCAGCCACTGCTGCACCTGCTCGTAACCGGATCCGGCGACGGGTTCGAAAAAGTACTCCCACATGTTTTCGCCGCGGCTGGGATCATAGTAGGCATTGTCGCCATCGGCAGAGGATTTGCCGAAAAACACCACGGGCAGGCACCGGTTTCGCTCGCAGAACAGGAGCTGGTTGAGGGCAAAGGTGAAGTAGGCGAAAAAGCCGGCGTAGGAATGGTTGATCCGGATAATGAGGATCTTCCGATACTGTCCCAGCACCGGCTGATCCGGTCCGTCAAACCGATAACGTCCCCGTTTGTATCTGCGCATTCTGTACAGACCCCACTCCAGGGACTCTACTGCCCAGACCACTGCGCTGCCTACCCCGCTTTCGAGCAGCCAGTTCTTCAGCAAGGTTTTCAGAAAGTGCAGCTTGGACAGCAGGCTCAGGTGTTGCCGCGCCGCAGCCATGTCGGCAATGGTTGGTGCCCGTTCGAGGTGCGGCACGTCGTGAACATAGTGGTAGCGGCTCTCGTCGTTTACCCGCAGATCGATATGCGGGTACCTGCGCTCGAATGGGGTGGCATTGACCGGCGGCACCGGCGCGTGGATTTCCTCCGCTTTGGAAAGGAAGCCTGCCCACCAGGCGAAGGTGCTCTGGGACTGGATGATGCGGTTGAAACCGATCATGAACCGGAAATCGTCGATGGGCGAGCCTTCGATGTAGATAGGGCCGAATTTGCTGAAGCTGGCTTTGACCTCCTCGTCCAGGCCGAAACCGCAGATGTACAGCCGGGCGAAGTCCAGTTTCTCCAGGAGATCCAGGTAGAAAGAGAGGCTGATGGCGCGGCCGAAGACGATGAAATCCCCGCGGCGGATGTGGATGACGATGTCGTCCGGGGCGATGTGGTAGCCGAGATCAATGGGGTCGACCGCGAACCAGGAGCGAATACGTGATTTGTGGGTGCGGAAGATCTCGTAGCGCTCGAAAAATCCCTTGATCAGGATCTTCCGGTCCTGCCTGCAGTTTCGCATTCCCTCCAGGTCGATGCGAAAGCCGTCGAAGCCGTTGTGGCCTATCAGCGCCGTCCGATCCACGGGTTTGCTGAAGCGTTTGCCGTCAATTGCCAGGGGCGCGTCGCGAAAATGGGAGAGCAGGTCCTCCAGCTGGGGAATGTTCTTGCCAGGCTTGTAGGAGGAGTGCTTCACCTCCAATGCGTAGCCCAAGTCTTCGGCGAGTATGCGTGCAAAGGCGTACTGGAACAGGTTGTTCCCGATCAGACCCTGCATCCGGAGTTGTATCATGGTGTGACCGTCAGCTCCGGGTCCACCTCCCGCCGGGTCAGCTGCGACTCCAGGTTGGCGAGTCTCTCTGCGGTGGCGAGCGGGCGATACCACTGGATGGTTCTTCGTAACCCTTCCCGCAGACCGGTGTTTGGGGACCAGTTGAGCATCCGGGTGATTTTCGTATTGTCCGATGCCCGGCTCTTTACACCGACGGGTCTGTCCAGCTGATAGTCGAGCCGGTCCGGGTGCCAACCCAGCAGGTGAAATATCTCCTCGATCAGCTCGTTGATCGTGTGGTGTCGATCCGTACCCAGGTTGATCGCTCTGAAACCGCTCAGGTGAGCTCCCGCAAGCGCCAAGCCATACACAGTGTCGCCCACATAGGTGAAGTTGCGGGTCTGAGTTCCGTCCCCCCACACGGGATAGGGGTCGTAGCGGGCCAGGGCCTTTGCCACCAAGGCGATGACGGCGTGGGTTTCGTTCTCGCGCTCGCCGTAGGCGGTGAATATCCGGGCCACGATCCCATCGACCCCATGCTGCCGGTGAAACGCACGGAGCTGCAGTTCGCCCATCAGCTTGGCCCAACCGTATTCCCCGTCTGCGAAGGCTCTACCCGCCCGGTCGAAGCCTGCATCCGTCTCCCGGAGCAGTATCCTCTCGATTGTATCCTGCTGGAGATTCGTGGGATAGACACAGGCTGAGCTGGCGTAGACGATTCTCAGTGCGCCGGCTGCAGTGACAGCGTCGAACACGATATGATCCAACAGCATGTTATTGGTGCATTCCACGGGGTGGGAATCGATATAGCCGCGGCCACCATGTGCGGCTGCAAGGTGAAACACGATCTGCTGGTTCCTCGCCGCGCAGGCGGCGAAGCCCGGGTCTCTCAGATCGCCTTTCAACAAACAGATTTTGTCTCTCACGTCCTGGAGGTTGTCGAGCGTACCGGACGACAGGTTATCCGCGACGGTGATCTTGGCGCCACGCGCAACGAGCAGCTCGACCAGGGCGCTACCTATGAAGGACGCCCCGCCCGTGACCAACGTCGGGACGCCTTGGTAATAGTTGTCCAGCAGCTTGTCGGACGTACTCATTTTTTTTAATTTATTCATAAGCGTTTCAATTTGATTTATAAGGACATGCGCTCGCCCTGGGATATATGGGAAGAAACATGTGATCATATGGGGTGTAAAGAGGGGCACGAATTTTTATCGGGTATCAAGTGAACAGATGGATGATAATATCAGATCACTGTTCCAGGCTTCTTCCCTGATGAACATCGCGCAGGCGTTCCGCAATGAAACCCGCCACGACCGCGACCTGGGACAATCCCAGTAGGGCCATGCGTAGAAATGGCCGTGGCCGTCTTTTGCGAAATGGATAGCTCACCATGAGGGCATAGAATCGGATACTTTCGAAGGGAATCTTTTTACTCTCTCGCGTCGCCGCCCGCGCTCGTAAGTGACTGGCGCCACGACCGTAGCGGAGGTGCAGCCGCCAGAATTGACCGAAGTTGTCGAACCTATGTGCATGGCCTATAACGGCATCGGGCACATAGACCAGCGGCCAGCCCATGTCCATCCAACGCAGGCTATAGTCTCGGTCCTCACCCGCCGCTAACGGGAAGCGCTCATCGAAACCGCCGATTGCCGTATGATACCGGGCGGAACAGGCCAAATTGTTGGAGGCGAAGAAGTGTAGCCCTCCACCTCGCTCAGCGGCGTATTCGTAGAAGAAGCTCACCAAATCCTGGCTCGTCTCGGAGAAGATATTGTGTTCCAAGCTGTTGTACGTTCGGCCTCCGGCAAGGGCGTGCGGATTCCTCCGCACCGCTTCCGCGATCCTGCTCAGCCAATCGGGTTCGGGCCGACAATCGTCATCCGTAAAGGCGAGGATAGGCGCCCGCGCCACCCGCGCACCTACGTTGCGCGCACTGGCAGGCCCGGCATTCTTCCGGCGCAGGCAGCTAATGTCGAGCCGATCCGCGAAGGCATATACAGTAGTCTCTATCGGTTCAGGTGAACCGTCGTCTACGACAATGACCTCGAACGTTTCGCCCCGCGTCGCACTGAGCGCCTCGAGGCACTGTGTCAACTGCCGCGGGCGATTATAGGTCGGAATGATGACACTGATGTTCGGTTTGTCCATCGGGTACAACTCTATTCAAGATAATAGGTCGTTTCAATCGAGATCACGATGACAATACACATTTAGGATACCAATAGGGAGTGCCGTGAGGCGAGGAAATTTCCGAGAAAAATTCTTGACAATATGAACAATTTTTTCTTTCATAATCCTATGCTCATCTCATAATCGGTTTTCCATTCATCGGTAACGAAGGTGATTCACGATGCGAACTATCGTTAACAATTCAAAGCTTCAAATCGGACTGCTGCTCAGTGTGAGTTGCGTATTGATTTATGGCCTTTTAACCGACATCCATAATTGGGGAGGAGATTTTTCCGGATACATAATGCAGGCAAAAAGTATTGTGGAGCAGGATATTTCAGGATATATAGCAAGCAGCAATTCTGTAATATATCCTTGGGGCTTTCCCATTCTCCTTGCGCCCTTTTATAAGGTATTCGGGCTCGACATCCTCTGGCTGAAAATGGTTGGTGTGATCTGTTATGTCCTATTTCTATTGGTCATTTATCATGGATTCACAAAATATCACTCCCGGGCCGGAATTCTTGGAGTGACCGCGGTATTTGCATTGAATCCCCATATGCTTACTTTCCTCAACCAGATATTATCTGATATTCCTTTTCTTCTCTTCTCTACACTATGCGTCTTTCTCGTCGGCCGAGTTATCGTGCAGCGCCGCCCGATCATTTCGTTTCCCATCGACTATATGTTGATTGGCATCATTCTAGGCATTGCCTTTCTTATAAGAAACAATGGGGCATTGCTCATCATTCTCGTGGCGCTGACCCAGTTGGTTTCCGCCGCATCCGGCAACCATAACAGGGAACTCGATTTTTCCCTCGCAAAGCGGCTGGTAAGAATAGGTGATGCATTGAAAACGACACCCGTATCCTTGGTGATAGGATTGATTCCCTACACGACTTTTTTCTGCCTACTAGGCTTGGTAGCCCTCTGGCATCCGCAGCTCCTTTTCGGTGGTGCATTACACCTCGGTGTACTGGATAGGGCTCTGGACAACACTTTACCAAACTTAATTGTACTCAATGCTGCTTATTATGCTGCCATTCCGGTGAAATTCTTCGGAAGTTTTTTGCTATATGCCATGAGTGTTCCCTTTGTATTAATTGGAATAACCCGCAGATATAAAAGCGATTATCATATCTTACTCTATGTGGCGTTGGTGGTTTTTTTCCATCTCATTTGGCCTGGAAGGCAAGGCTTGCGGTATCTATTTCCCTTGCTTCCATTCTATGTGTCTTTCATGGTTACGGGCATCGAAGTATCGCACCGGTCAGCGGCGATCTTCGGGAAACGGATTAAGCCCAGTTATCTCGTTGTGGCCGTCATGATGACTTTGTTATTCTTCACAGAAGAAATAGGGTATCGTATCTATGAAAATGTAACCAATGGTAGAACCGTGTTGTGGGGTCCGTTTAGACCGGATAGAACGTGGTTATGGGGTCCATTTTCACCGCAGGCCCGTGAGATGTTCCACTTCATAAGGGACAATACCGACACCGAAGATATTATCGTTTTCTTCAAGCCACGAGTGATGCGATTAATGACTGACCGGATGTCGATAGCTCATAGAAGGGGCAAAGATATCAATATGGGCGATTACTTAGTTGTACTCAAAAACCCTGAGGCCATTTATTATAGGGGTAACCTCTACGGTGATGTGTTGAAAAGCATTCCTCATCGGAAAACCCTATTCGACAATGCGCGATTCACGGTTATCAAGCTGTAGTAATCGTTCAGCCCCCACCTCAGGGCAAACGCATGTCCTTATAGATCAATAAGTTATAATTCATGTTTTTTGCCATATTCTTCCTGTAACAACTTGAATTCATTGATTTTAAAAAATTCCATATGCGACTGCCCTGGCCCCCACCTCGTCATTCCGGCAGGGATTGCCGGAATCCGGGGTGCCATGGATGGCAGAAACAGTAGGTGGCTGAATGACTACCGAATATGCAAAAAATGCCATGAACGGCTAGTAGCTAAACATGGGCACCTTGAAAAATAGGTGTTTCCACCAACCAAGAGCCCCTAAGCCACTGATTATTCATGTGCTCCGTTCCGGAATCACGAGGTGGAGGCTGAACGGTTACGATGCGGTTCGCTACGGGCGTCCTTGCCCGCTTAGCTCACCGCATCCTACGGCTCTGCCCAGTCTACTCGCTTCTTCTTTTCCCGGTAGGCCTGTTTACCAGGAACTACTCATAGGCTGACTTCTTCCATCATTCCGCATTCATCATTTATCACTCATCACAGAGGCATCGGCTCACATCCCCCATATCCCGATCCGGTATTTCTCATACTGCTCTTGCCGAACTAGGACCTTCTCTTCCCACGGCACCTTCGGGGTGCGATCGAATACAATCAGATAGCCCTCGTCGGTGCCGACCCGGTCCATATAATCGGCGGTCTGGGCCAGGCCCTCTTTGATCGTTGCCTCCAGGGATTTGTGCAGGATCTTGAGCTCGATGACTGCCCGTTGGACTGGGCCATGGAAGCCCTGAGCCTCATCCAGAGGCCACTGGACCAACAGATCGGTGCGGCGACGTCCTAGCCCGTACTCTCGGTCGATGCGCCCGCCGCTGTTGACGATGCGCTGCAGGAACGACTGCATCAAGAGCTGGGGTCCGGCCTCCTTGTAGTCGAACCGTTCGATCCAGATCTCGCTGTTTTCCCGAAAGAAGTGCTGGAAACCATCCAGTAGCTTGGGGAAATCCAGGCGTCCATCCTGGCCCACATACCAGGCGGTTTCCTGCGGGATTCGGGTCTGGGTAATCCAGGTCAAAGCACGTGGGATGATCTCCCGGTAGATGGGATTGGCGATCTCAACTTGCGGGCGGGTGCGAATGAGTCCCAGGTCTTGCACATAGAGCTGATCGTCCTCGCTGGGCGGGGCGAGTCCGGGCTCGATAGCGCCGCTCAATAGCTCGCTGATAATCCGATGTACCCGCGGCTCTCGCAACTTGTCGACCAACTGATCGAGATGGGTATCCCGCCGCTCGATGAGTTTTTCACGGGCATCGGCCATGATCGTTAGGCTGATCGGCTGGGTGCGGTCGCGACCTGCTTTCATTTCAAAACAGGCCTCATAGCCCATGGCATTGACCAGCCAGGGCTGACCGCCGGTCTGCTCGAAGACATAATCGATCACCCCGGCTTCGAATCGCTGTCCGGTCGCCTCAGTATGTTGGATATAGAGGGTAGCGACATCTTCGTGGCTGAAGTTGCCCAAGCGTAGGGATTTGGATTTGATGTTGAAGGCGCTGCCGCCGGTGATGATCTGGTGGTCACCGTCATGGATACGATAATCCCGCACATCCCGCACGCCGCACAACAGAACCGTCTGAGGAAAGGCCTGGGGACGATCCGGGTAACTGGCCCGGATTTGGCGCAGCAGCGAGATCAGGGTATCTCCCACCAGGCTATCCACCTCATCCAGTAACAGCACGATGGGTCGGTCGTTCTCCTCCGACCAGCGGGAGAGCAGCCCCCGCAGGGCACCATAGGGACCAAATTCGTGCAGCGTCTCATCGACCCACGCCCGCGGTCTCTGATCGCCCAGGTAACGGCGGGCGTCTTCGGCAACACTACTGACAATCGTGCGCATGCCCGCTGCCACATCCCCCCGCGCCGCCTGGGCCGGCTCCAGGTTGACATAGAGGGCCCTGTAATCCTCTTCCGCATTGAGCTGCGCCATCAAGGCCAGCAGGCAGCTGGTCTTGCCGGTCTGACGCGGGGCGTGGAGTACGAAATAACGTTTCTCCCGGATCAAACGCCGGATTTCGTCCATATCCCAACGCGACAATGGAGGGACCCTGTAATGTTCGTCCGGTCTCGTAGGACCTGCGGTATTGAAGGTTTTCATAAATCTTCCTTCGGGTGCAATTTCTTCCCCTAAACGGTTGATTTTTCAGGAAGGCTACAGACTTGGCGTCACCCCTGCAAGTGCGGGCATGACTGCCGCCACCGGGATCCGACTGCCACGCCTTCCGTGCCGGAAGCTCCCGCATGGTGGTAAAAATCCGGGGACTTGGATGCTGCCGGCCCGCATCTCTCACCAGGGTGACCGGGAGACTCCGATTTTCAATTTGTTCAAAGGGACTTCCTGATCTATCTATTAGCCTAGTTAATTCTCGCATCGAAACATACTGTTGTTGCGACGCACAAATATTGCAGTAAGATAACAAAGGTCGAATATCGCCGTCGGAGCCTGAGCAGTTCCCCAGACGCAAGGTCGGAGAGGCGGCATCAGAAACCGGAGAGAACGATGATTATTGAAGGTAAAACAGCAGTCATTACGGGTGCCGCCAGCGGTATCGGCCTAGCCACCGCGGAGGAGCTGGCCAAGCGGGGGGCCAAAGCGGTTGCGATGGTCGATATGAGCGACAAGGTGGTCGACGTCACAGCAAAGATGAATAAGAAGCTCGGCAAGGAGGTGGGAAAATCCTTCCAAGGGGATGTTACGGACGAGACCTTCCGCAAGAAAGTCTACGATACCATGTGCGCCGAGCACGAGGTCGTAAACATCTGCGTACCTTCGGCCGGCATCTTCCGCGACCGGCTGTCGGTCACCATCGACAAAGCGACCGGCAAGGCCGACATCTATCCCACCGAGTTGTTCCATAAGGTGCTGGAAGTCAATCTGGTACACCCCGTGTATTGGGCGCTGGAGCTGGTCGCCCGCATGGCCGAGCACCGGAAGCAGGAAGGTAAGAAGAAGTGGCATCCGGACGAGACCGTCCAGGGCACCATCGTCTTCATCGGCTCCGTCGCCTCCCAGGGTAACAAGGGGCAGATATCTTACTCGTCGACCAAGGCCGGTCTGGAGGGTGCCGCCCAAACCTTGATGAAAGAGTCCATGTTTCACGGCGTTCGCACCGCCGTAATCCATCCCGGTTTCGTCGATACCCCGATTCTGCAAGGCATGCCCGAAGGCTATCTGGAGAAGTACGTCCTGCCCGATGTCCAACTGGGCCGTTTGATCCGGCCGGAAGAGATTGCCGACGCGATCTGCTTCCTCGTCTCCAACTCCGCGGTCAGCGGCGAGCTCTGGGCCGACGCCGGATGGCACCCGCCGGCAGGGACTTGATACGCCGTTCAGGTTGAGAGGACCAAAGAAAAATCCCCGCCACGGGATGGTGCGGGCTGGTGCTCGCCAAAAGGCGGTTTCCGATCGCCTCCGTTTCCAAGCGCTTACGCGCACGAACATGACAGGGCATCCCTACCCTACCCCATAGGGCCACCTTGAAGTTTTCAAGGTGGCCTTTTGATCAATCAACGCGATTTGAAGAACATATCCGCTTGCTTGCCCTTTCGTCTGACATCAAAGTGGCGCCGGTAGCTGCCCAACCCCTGCTGTCGTGCCTTGAATACGAACCAATCCCCTAGGCAGCCGGATATATTCTTTCCCGCCAATCGCCTCAATCTTCACGGTGAATGACCATGTACGGATCAATGCGAGATGTCTTGAAAGACCTACCCGACGTCGGCACCAGCTGGATGCGTTACATGATGGCGCTGACCCGTTCCTTCAACCGCGAGCAGACCGAGTTTCTCGACAGCTATCTGATCGCGGCCCAGATCGCGCTGCAGGCGGCCAAGGACAACCCCATGACCTTGCGTGATACCTTGGAGATCATGCAGCACAAATCGACCCTGGTGGGGAAAGGGATGTTAGCCACGCATGAGAAAATGGTGGACTTCGCGTTCGACCAATTGAAGGAGGCCAACGAGGCCTTCTTCAACACCATCCTCAATAACGAGGGAGAGAATCTGGCGGGCTATCTGAAGCGCGAAGCGGAAGTCATGGAGGCGGTCGCCAATTTCCCGGAGCAGATCGAGAAAGTCAAAGACGACTTCGGGTTCCACTTCAACACCTCGGCGTACCGGTTGATCCATGACACCGGTTCCTTCCTCATGTATCAGGTGCTACCGATCAAGGAAGGCGTGCAAGTGCGGGACGATCTGAAACCGGTGCTCCTGATACCGCCCTATATGCTCGGTGAGCATATCCTCTCGTTCCTTCCCTACGAAAACAAGAGCTATGCCCACAGCTTCGCCAACGAAGGCATCCCCACCTACGTGCGCGTGACCAAGGATATCGACCAGAACGATATCGTGCAGAACATGACGCCGGACGACGATTGTACCCAGACCCGGGAGCTGTGCGCCGTGCTCAAGGAGAAACACGGGAAAAAGGTCACCCTGAACGGTACCTGCCAGGGGGGCTACATCATCCTCATGAACACCCTTTCCGGTACCCTCACGGAGGTCAGCGATACGCTCATCACCAATGTGTCCCCCATCGACGGCACTTACAGCAACGCCATCAGCGGCATGCCCAACATGCCCCACGATTTCATCACCACCACCCTGCCCAATGGCCATAAAGTCGCCAACGGGTATATGCTGAGCTTAGGCATGCGGTTTGTCGCCATCGACCGCGAGACACCTTTGATCAAGGTGCTGGACCAGGCCTCGCTGCATAAGGCAACCGACCTCAATCCTGGCAAGACTGCGGCGGCTCTGTTCCGGTGGCTCCTCAAGGAACGCGTGCACCTGCCGCTGGAAATCGCCAAGATGAGCACCTGCACCTTCCATCAACCCATCTCCGAGGATGGCCTGTTACCGGTCAAGCTGTACGACAAGCCCCTAAAGGTGGGTGATCTGAAGGACCTGGACGTGAAGTGGTATCAGAACTATGCCATGAAAGACGACCTGGTGACCCCGAAGTGCGCGACGGCGGCCAATCGGTTCCTGGAAGGGACAGATGTCATCGAGTCCGTACCCTTTCCGGGCGGTCACGTGGCAATCCTCACCAGCCCCTACAACAAGCGGTCTCCGGTAAACGATTACTTCAAGGCAAAAGACGGCAAGGAATACCGTGGACCGGTCAAATTCCAGCTCGAAATCTCCAATTAAAACCAACTCCACCGGCAATAATAAGAAAGGCGCCCAAAAGGCGCCTTTCTTGTTTCCCCGACCCGAGGAAAGCGGGTACCGGGTACTGTGGGGAAACTCGATATCAGTTGAGGCAAGCGTGGCCCCATGCCTGACCGACAGGTCAGGTTGAATTTCTTGTTAGGTGCATAACTACCGCTGAAGGTATATTTGGACTATCGGGATTAACAGTAACTTCTTGAGACCTTGGATTTATAACCAGATCCATATCCTCCAAGGGTACGGATCCCAATAAAACCGAATTACCGAGCACCAAGGCACCGGTAAAACAATTTCTGTTTTCAAACCTGATTTGGAGTGGACCTACATAGGGAATAAGACATGATCTTCCATCTGCGGTTTTGACTGCTCTTTTTTCCAACTCATCCAATTTCAGTTGGACAGCAACATGTTCTGGTATACAGAGAGTAACTGCTCCCGTATCAACAAGGGCCTTGACTGTTACCGGCTTAAGAGAGGAATCTCTCGGATTTTTCAAATCAATGCTTGTATAAATAAGTCCCATTCCAATTACCCTCTAGTGCAGCGTAGTAGAAATCCTAATGCCATTTGTTAATTGGACTTGTACCAGAACGAACCGCACCGAAGAACCACGGATAAACACGGATAAACACAGATCATAATCCGTGTTTATCTGTGTCCATCCGTGGTTCTAATGCAAGAAATGGTCTCCGTATTTTTACTATGCTGCACTAGTCCATAGTTTCGATCGATTCTGCTAGTTTTGGCGCCGGAGCGTGAAAGCCAAGCGTGTGAGCCAGCAGATACTATGAACTTGCAATATCTGTCGAAACTAGGTACTAGGCTGCGGCGGAAACGGCGGGCGATCCAGTAGTCGATGCTGGTGTATCTACCGGCACCGATGAAAAAGAGGATCAGGACCATGACGAAATAGCAGGATAGCACCGATCACTTCGGTAATGTCTGACAAACATTTAAGTAATCGGCGCAATCCGATATGCCGTTTTCCGCCAATCGTCTTAACTTGTTATCGGCTCAGGGGTTTTATCCTGAAACTCGCACAGATCCCGGATGAGGCATGCCTGACACCGGGGACGGCGAGCGGTGCATAGGTAGCGGCCATGGAGGATCAACCAATGGTGGGCATCCTTCAGGAACGGATGGGGCACGCATCGCAGCAGCTTCTGCTCTACCTCCAGGGGGGTCTTGCCGGGGGCGATGCGGGTACGGTTACAGACGCGGAAGATATGGGTATCCACCGCTATTGTGGGTTGTCCAAAGGCAGTATTGAGCACCACATTGGCGGTTTTGCGTCCGACGCCGGGCAGCCTCTCCAGGGACTTACGGTCCGCAGGAACCCGGCCCTGATACTCTTCAACTAGGATGGCACAGGTCTTGATGATGTTTCCAGCCTTGCTGTTGAACAGCCCGATGGTTCGGATGTGGTGCTTGAGACCCTCCTCTCCCAGGGCGAGGATGGCCTCCGGGGTATTGGCCAGAGGGAAGAGCTCGGCGGTGACTCGGTTCACCATCTTGTCGGTAGCCTGGGCGGAGAGGATGACCGCCACCAGGAGCTCGAACGGAGTGGAGTACCCGAGCTCGGTGGTAGGCGCCGGGTTGGCGGCTTGCAGACGCTCGAAGACGGCATGTCTTGTTTCCTTGTTCATGGGATCGCTGAGGGCGGAAGTGGCGGGTAATTACACCGAGTTTGCATAACCGGCTTGAGTGGCATTAAGCAATCCTGAATTATTTGGCGTTGTCCGGAGGGATCTTTTCCCACAACCAACGCCAAATAACCCCGGACCGCGCCCGGACCGGCACGGCGTCGAACACGGCGTAACGCGACTAGGATCTAAGTTTAGTCGCTACCGGCATCGCTTGTCGTCGGGATGAAGGCCAATGCCATGCATCGAACCCCCCAACAACGCCAAATAATTCAGGATTGCTAATACCGCCGTTCCTTGTCCACCCAACCCCAGACCGCGAGCCAGCCCAGACCCGCGGCTGGGGCGGACAGGACAAAGGTGAATCCGGCACCGGCATTGCTCCAGAGCACCCCGCTCAACAGACTGCCGACGGCGACACCGGCGCCGAAGCTCAGACTACTGTAGAGGGCCTGTCCGCGACCCTGGATACGGCCGCTGAAGTAGTGATGCACGAGATGGATTGCGGCGGCATGAAAGGCGCCGAAGGTCGCCGCATGCAGGGTCTGGGCGAAGAGCTGAAGCACCGGGTTGGCGGCGAAGCCGCCGGTCAACAGCCAGCGCAATACGGCCAGGCCCAAGCTGACCAGCAGTATCCTACGGGCGCCGAAACGCGCCAGCAGGTGGTGCATGCGCCAAAACACCAGCACCTCCAGGACCACGCCCCAGGCCCACAGGGCACCGACCGTGGTGCTCGAGTAGCCTGCCTCCGTGAGGTAGAGGGAATAGAAGACGTAGAAGGCCCCATGGCTGACCTGCATGAAAAAACAGGCCGTGAGAAAGGCGGCGATCTCCGGCTGCCTCATGAGACCGGACAGGGAGCCGGATGACTGCTCTACCGGAGGTCGCCCAGGGTCGGGGATGGCCAGGCTGCTGAGCCAGATTCCCGCGTAGAACACGAGCACCAATTCCGGAACGACCTGGGTCCCGGTCCGCTCCACCGCGGCACCCAGGGTGGGCACGGCGATAATGAAGCCGATCGAGCCCCAAAGTCGAATGGTGGCATAGTGGCGGGCCCGGGGCCCAAGGTGATTGAAGGTGATCACTTCGATCTGCGGCAGGGATGCGTTCCAGAAGAAGCCGAACAGGGCCATCACCAGGGCGATGCCCCAAAACCCATCCACCGCGAAAATCCCGGAGAAGGTGAGCAAGGTCAACAGCGAGGCCAGGCGCACCATGGACAGACGTGCCCCTGTGCGATCCGCGATCCAGCCCCAGAGGTTGGGGGCGACGATCTTGGTGGCCATGAGGATTGCCATCAGCTCGCCGATGGCCAGGGGCGTAAAACCGCGGTCCTTGAGATACAGGCCCCAAAACGGAATCAGGGCCCCTAGGGCGGCGAAGTAAAAGAAGTAAAAGGACGAGAGACGCCAATAGGGCATGGGGAAACGGCCGGTCGGCAAAAAAGACGAGCCCGCAAGGCAAGTCGCCTTCCTCCGCGGACGGGGGGAACGATCGGTAACGATATCCTTTATCCGCAGATTACGCAGATTTTCACAGATTTCGTTTTAATCTGTGTAATCTGCGGATTGAAAGGGGATATCAGCGGCCGTCGGCCGTGGCCGGTATGCGCGGAGTCTGTGGAGTTACATGCGCATTCTGGCCCCGGTGACGCAGCAGGTGATCCATGATCACCATGGCCAGCATGGCCTCGGCGATAGGCGTGGCGCGGATCCCTACGCACGGGTCGTGCCGCCCGGTGGTGATGATTTCGGTGGCTGCCCCCGAGCGGTCGATGGTCCGCCCCGGCAGGCGCAGGCTGGAGGTCGGCTTCAGGGCAATCCGGGCGATGATGTCCTGACCGCTGGAGATCCCTCCCAGCACGCCGCCGGCGTTGTTGCTCAGGAACCCCTCCGGCGTGATTTCATCCCTGTGCTCTGTGCCCTTCTGGGTCACACATGCGAAGCCGGCACCGATCTCCACGCCCTTGACTGCGTTGATGCTCATCAGCGCGTGAGCGATGTCCGCGTCTAGCCGATCGAAGACCGGCTCGCCGAGTCCCGCCGGGACAGCCTCGGCCACGACCGTCACCTGGGCACCCACCGAATCTCCCTCCTTGCGCAGGGCATCCATATAGGCCTCGAGCGCCGGCACGGTGGAGGCATCCGGACAAAAGAAGGGATTTTTCTCCACCTGCTCCCAATCGAAGCCCGCAGGACGGATGGGACCGAGCTGGGATAGATAGCCGCGTACCCGAATCCCAAGCCGGTCATACAGGTATTTCTTAGCGATCCCCCCCGCTGCGACCCGGATTGCCGTCTCCCGGGCCGAGGAGCGGCCACCACCCCGATAGTCCCGCACCCCGTACTTCATCTCGTAGCTGTAGTCCGCGTGGCCGGGGCGGAACTTCGCGGCGATCTCGGTGTAGTCCCTGGAGCGCTGATCCTGGTTGTGGATGACCAATCCAATGGGAGTGCCCGTGGTCTGACCCGCGAAGACACCGGACAGGATCCGCACCCGGTCGGACTCGCACCGCTGGGTCGTATGGCGGGAGCGTCCGGGCCTACGGCGATCCAGATCTACCTGCAGGTCCGCCGCGGTGAGCGCCAGGCCGGGAGGACAGCCGTCCACGATACCGCCGATGGCGGGCCCGTGGCTCTCGCCGAATGTAGTCACCACGAAGAGCTTACCGAAGCTGTTTCCGGACATGTGCGTACAGGTCCCGTTCCCACCGGACTCAATAGGAGGGCGGTGGGACCCTGTCCTCCGGATTCAGCCAAGCATTGCTTTTCACCAGCACATCCCGGGACAGGGTACTGGTAGCCTGATGCAGCAGCACACCATTGACGATGTAGTCGTAGCGGGCACTCAGGTAGTCGAACTCCGCCTGGAACAGGAGCTGCTGCGCATTGAGCACGTCGACTTGGGTGCGGGTGCCGACCTCGAGACCGGCCTGGGTGGACTCCAACGCGCTGTGGGCGGAGACGACGGCGGCGTGGCGCGCCTGCACGTCGCTGATGCTGGAGATAATGCCGCGGAAGGCATCCTTTGCCGCGTTCAGGACCTGGCGTCGGGCCTGGTCGAGCCGGTCCTGCGCCGCGCGGAGATCGTAACCCGCCTGGCGTGTGCGGGAGGTCACGGAACCGCCCTGATACAGGGGTAAGCGCATGGTGAGGGCGACGAATCCGGTATCGCGGTCGGTACCGGATTCCGCCCCGGTCCTGGCCAGATCGTACCCCGCTTGCAGGCCGAATGTGGGGAAGTGGCCGGAACGCTCGATCTCGATCTGTTTCTTTGCGGACCGAGACGCCTCCAGGGCTGCGATCACACCATAGTTGTTCTTGACCGCGGCATCGGCCCAGGCGTCGATATCGTTGGGCTGGGGCAGCTTCAGCGGTAGCCGCGCGCCGAGCCGCGCCAGGGGGATGCTCACCGGTCCGATGATGCGCCGCAAGGTCTCCCACTGGTTATTCAGCCTGTGCTCCGCACCGATCAGGTCGGCCCGCGAGCGGTCGTAAGCGGCCTGGGATTCGTTGACATCGGTGATGGCGACCAGGCCCACCTCGAAACGCTGCCTGGATTGCTCGAGCTGGCGCTCGTTGGCACGCTGCAGGGCCGCCTGGACACCAACCGCATCGGCGGCGCGCAGCACATCGAAATAGGCTCTGGTGGTGCGGACCATCAGATCGATCCGGGCATTTCTGTATTCCGCTTCCGCCGCCGCAATGGTGTTGTCGGACTGCTCGAGGCGTATCCAATCCGCTCGATTGTAGACCGATTGAGTGACGGAAGCCGTCAAGCTCTGTGAATCGTAAGTATCGTTCCGACGGCGATTGGTGCCGAAGACACTGGGGCCGGAGGTCTCGTCCCGCTGGTACTGGGCCTTGGCGGTGAGGTCAAGGCTCGGCAGCAGGAGCGCCCGGGTCTGGGGCTTGACCTCGCGCCTGGAGTACAGGGTCTGCTCCGCTTCCTTGAGGGTCGGATCGCTGCGGACCGCCAGATCGTAGATCTGGATCAGGTCTTCGCCCCAGGCCGAAGCGGCGAAACCGAGCCCGATGGCGGCAGAGATGGCGTAGAAAACCGTGCGCATTTGCTTTGGACCCAGGTTGAGGCGTTCGCGAGTCCCCGGATTATAGGCGACCGGGCGACCGGCGCCCAAGCCATTCCTTCCCGAGCCAGGGCGGGCGCGTATAAATCTCCCTGAAAACACGACCTTGGCGGATCGGTTTTCCCGGTACCTGATCAGGTATCGATGCGGTTCAAACTATCCTTAGGTCATGAGTAGAGCTACGCAACGGCATCGTCACTCGGCGACAATGGTCTTCCCCAAAAGCGCCGCCGGTGCCAGATCCGCATGATCATCCAGAAATGCAGCGCCAACAGACCAAGAAAGCCGAAAAACATCCAGTGCTCCGAGACCCCGAGAAAGTGCCCGGCCAGCCCCACGCAGGCGGCAGCAAGCGCAAGCAACACCATCAGGCTGAGCGCTTGTCTCGGGCTGAAACCTGCCGCGAGTAAGATGTGGTGAAAGTGCTCCTGATCGGCCAGGAAGGGTGAGCGCCTAAGCAGCACCCGGCGCACCATCAGTGCAATCGTATCGATCAGCGGCAACGCGAACAACCACAGCGCCGTGACCGGCGCCAAGAGCCGTTGCTCCCCCTGTGAAAGCGCGACCAGGAACCACACCAGAACAAACCCGAGAAACAGGCTGCCTGCGTCGCCCATGAACACCAACGCCCGCCCGCGGAGGCGCAGATTGAACAGCAGAAAGGCAAGGATCGTCGCGCCGAGCAACCCCATTATGGCGATCTCCTGAACATCGCCGCCAAACCAGGCGATGACGCCAAGGGTGATGATGGCAATGAGCACAAGCGACGCCGCGAGGCCATCCAGGCCATCCACCATGTTCACTGCGTTGATCAGGCCAACCGTGGCAATAACCGTGAGCGGGACGGCAAGGGGCCCCAAGGACAGCAGGTTATCCGGCATCACCAGATAACCGAAATCCACGAGCACCACGCCTCCCCCCAGGGTCATCAGAAGACTCGCCGCGATCTGAGCAATAAAGCGGCGCGACGCGGACAGCTCATACAGATCGTCGATTGCACCCACGACTACGAGGAGCAGCGATCCGGCGAACAGCATCCGGTAGCTCGATAACGAGATGTCGAGCATGAGTGCGGAGAAGGCGAACGCGACGAACATCGCGATGCCGCCGATCAAGGGCGTGGTATGATAGTGAGTCTTGCGACCGCCGGGATGGTCGACCAGACCGACGTGATGGGCGACAGGCACCAAAACCCACAGAAGAACCGCGGTTAAGGCAAATGCGAGTAGACCACCTGCGAACAGCTCCCGGCTCATTCCATTTCCCAGCATGGTTCAGCTCCATTAAGAAAGGGCCACCTCAAGGCTCACCAATCGGCAGAAGTGGTGAATAGGCCCCTACCGACAGTCTAGCCTAACAGAGACTAATCGGCCCAACCCCGCCATTGGTAGAACCAGAATCCCAGGTATTCTCTCAAAGCAAATGAACCAATCTTCAAGGCCCTAGCATCCGGCAGAAAATCGAGTAGGGTCAATTCCCGCCCCTCTAACACCTCGTAGTCCGTGGCCGCCGGAATCGTCTGGATTCCCGCCGCGCGAAACATCGCCTGCGCGCGCCGCATGTGGTAGGCGGATGTCACCAACAGCACTTGATCCATACCCCTGTCGGCGAGCAGGCGCTGCGTCTCACGCGCATTCTCATAGGTATTTCGACTGTGCCTCTCTAACAGCACCTTGCCCCCGGGCACCCCGAGATCGATCAGAAACCGCAACATGGCGTCTGCTTCGCGACCCCGGTTTGTGTGCCACGGTAAACGACCTCCGACCAGTATCACAATAGGTGCTTTCCCCTTATGGAACAAGCGCGCCGCGTGCCAGATCCTGTCCGCTGAGGTCCTCAAATCGGGGAACAACCGCGGAGCGGCGGCGCCTTCGACGCCTCCACCCAGCACCAGGATCGCATCGGCGCTCGGCAATGCATCGATGGCGATCGGTCCGTACTGCCGCTCCAGAGACAGGCGTACCCAGTCGGAAAACACAGGCGTTGCCCACAGCCAGACCCACAGCAATCCGCACAGCGACAGCCCGGCACCGAGGCCCCGCCGCCGCAATACCGACGCCAGAATCCCGACCAGTATCAGCATACCGCCGCTGCCAAGCGGCATGGCCATTTGAGTCAATAGCTTGTGAAATAGATAATCCATCGTCCAGGACCCGATCCGCCGGCCGCTCACCGACCGCCGGTTTCAGAACCACCGATCCGCAAGACCTCGCCCATATCCTGAAGATGCTGACCCGGATATCCTATACTCACCGCGACTTCCGAACACCACACCATGGATTGCTGACTCCGATGTCCGATACCTATCACCCGAGCGTATTGCTGTTGGCGAGGGCACTTTCCGGCCGGCCCATACAGGTTCCCCGCCCCTCCCGAAAGGTCGCAACCCGGCTGCTGAAAACGGCCACAAGCCACGGCGTCACGGCAATGCTCGACTACCGCGTCCGGCAAGGAATCGTACATGGTCTGGCCGATGAGGACCAAAAGGCGCTGCGCGCGGCAAATCACAAGCAGGTCGTCTACGACCTGATGCTGATCGCCGCCACCCGGAAAACGATCGACCTGCTGGCCACGGCGGACATCCCCGTGCTGCTCCTGAAAGGTACGCCGATCGCGTTGCGATACTATCAGGCCCCCTATCTTAGAATCCGCTGCGATACCGATCTCTTCATTCAAGCAGCGGACACGGACCTGGCTGCCGAGGTCCTGGCATCAAACGGCTATCGGTTATCGGGCCTGGATCAAGGATCCTATGCCTCCAAACAATTCGTCGCCCTCTCCCCGTCTCGGCAGGATTTCGCCGTGTCGTTCGATATTCACTGGCGACTCAGCAACCGCGTTATCTTCAACAACATCCTGCAATTCGAGCAATGCTGGAGAACGCGTCAGCCGCTGCCCGAGCTCGGCGGCAGCGCCTATATGCTGTCTCCCCCCCAACTGCTGTTGCATGCCTGCATCCACCGCATCGCGCACGGCAGAAACACCATGCGCAACCGGCTGATTTGGCTCTACGACATCCACCTTATCACCAGCGGGTTCTCGGCAGAGGATTTCGACCGGTTTCAGCGCCTGGCGATTGAAAAGCAGGTCGGTACGCTCTGTCTGGACGCACTCGTCATATGCCAATACTACTTCCACACGACCTACCCGAAAGGCTATCTGACCGCAATGACCCGCAACTATCGCCAAGAGCCCAGCGCGCACCTCCTGCACGCCTCGAAACCAAGATGGGCGCTTGCGGACCTCCTGGCGTTGAATACGCTGCATGAAAGGCTTGCTTTCGCGGACGAGTTGCTGTTTCCGCCCCACCTGGCCGAAGCGACCGGCTGGTTACCAAGGATGAAGGCCTGGATAGCCCGCCTGCTGGCCAAGATCGGATAGCGGCGCCAGAAAAAACACGATGATCTTGCCTGTCTCCATCATGATCTCCCGTAAGGTGGCCTCGTGTCGGGTCCCGGATGATTACATAGGAAGTAAAATTGGGTCATTGTTGCGTGCCCGAGAGGTCATCGAGTTGTTGGTAGCCACGTCTGTACCGGAGAATGCGCCTTTGATTGCGCTATTTGAGATCAGGATCCGGAGGTGGGGGTTGAACGGCTACATGATATGTAACGCATCCCCCAATCATGTTTGTGCGCCACCCGCAGTTCTTCAACGGTAAAGGAAAGACCGATTTTATCGCCAAGTCTGACTAAGCTTTCCAGCTCAGGAACCCCCTCGGAGAAAACAAGTTGCTTGCTGAGTTCTTCATCAGCGCGCAGTTGGACGATGAATTGTAAAGCGTTTTTCACGGACATTGTTCGCTTTCCAGATATTGTCTCTTGATCTCACGTTTGAGTGTTTTTCCGGCTACATTCCTCGGGAAATTCGCCATGATATAGACCGCCTTGAGCTTGTGAAAGCGGGCATCCACGCGATCATTGACCCAGGATTTGAGCTCATCGCTCCGTGCGCCACTCGGTGGTTTCAATACAACGGCCGCGACGAGCGCTTCTCCCCAGGATTCATCCGGCACGCCGAATACCGCCACTTCCTGCACATCAGGATGCTCGATCACGACTTCCTCTATGTCCTTGGGATAGATGTTCACCCCGCCGCTGATGATCATATCTTTCTTTCGATCCACCAGAAAGAGATAGCCGTCCTCATCCACATAGCCCAGATCACCGGAATGCAACCAGCCATCCTTTATGGCATCCCGCGTGCGCATGGGGTCCTTGTAGTATCCCGCCATCAGGATCGGTCCCCTGCCCACGATCTCTCCCACCTCTGCCGGCGGTAAATCCCGGCCCTCGTCATCGACGATTCGCATGTCGAAGAACTGTGGTGGACAACCAACCGACCCCGGCTTCTTATGGAAATCCGTCTTGTCAAGTATGGTCACAAACCCTTCCGTCAATCCGTACAGCTCATAAAATGCACCGGGAATACGGCGGTTGATTTCCTCTTTGTACTTCTGATGCAAGGGGGCCCCAACGGACAGTATCATCTCCAATGACGCGATGTGCTCTCCGGTGAAATCGGCATGTTCAAGGGCCGCCGCGATCTGCGACGGGACCAACATGGTATGGGTTACACCTTCTTCCTTGATCGTGCGTACTAGATTTTCAACATCGAAGTTTTCATGCAGAATGAAGGTGCCGCCGAGAAACATCACCGGCATGGTGGTGAGAAAGGAGCCGTTGAATATAATGGAACCCGAGTGTAGGACCACACACTCGGGAGTCATACGGTAATAACTGCTGAACAGTGTCATATAGGCTGCCCGAACGCGATGGGTGTGCATGATGCCCTTGGGTTCACCCGTGGTGCCGCTACTATAGATGATATTGTAGAGATCATCAGAATGGATATCGGCCTCCGGGGGCTCCTCATCCGATGCTCGATGCTTATGGCGATAAAAGGAGTCATAGCAATGGTGCTCCTCCGCATCGGTGAGCCAGACGTCGTTATGACGGAGGCGTAAAGTATCGAATATCGGATCGAGGTAAGTAGCTACCGATTCAGTGGTAACCAGGAGGGCCGTATCCGCATTGTTGAGCTGATTGCGCAGGCCATTGCCTCTCAGGAGCGGACTTAGCGGCACGGAGACGGCGCCCAGCTTGGCAATGGCCCAATAAAGCTCCCACAGCTCCCTACAATTGGGAAGGAGCATGGCTATCTTGTCGCCCTTGCGGATACCCGATGTGCGGATGGCATTGGCGATCTGATTCACACTCTGGTTCAGCTCGCTGTATGTAAGCCGCTGATCGCCGCAGATCAATGCCGTACGATCGGGTCGGAAGCGGGCATGATGGGGGAGTATATTTCCGATATTCATGGCATTATTCTTCCAGTAGAAAGACGGCATACCTGGCGGATGCCCACATAGCCTGTTCAAGGAAATGAAAATATGCGTGCAAAAAGCGACTGTCGTTGGAGGGTGCGATCTGACGCCAGTGTGGGCCTTTACTGATGTTCGACAGCACAAAGATCAATGCCATTAAGTTAGCTGCTGGCCGCTTATCGTGGTCGGTCGGGATGCGGAAGAAAAAACTACGAAGCGCGCGAATCGGCGCGAATCCATTCGCGAGAATTCGCGTGATTCGTAGTTTTTCCCCCTTTTTGCCAACGAGTAATGCTTAACTTAATGGCATTGGCACAAAGGTCGCGTATTGGTCGTCCTTTAAACGGGAATAATGCACCGTGCCAACAAGCGCGCGATCTGCTCAGCCAATCCGGTGCCGACCGGTCCAATCTTGGCCGGTGCGTCCAGCTGGGCGATTGCAGTCACCGCCAGTCCTGGATAACCACAGGGATCGATCCGCGAGAAGGGCGCCAAATCCAGGTTAACGTTGAGGGCCAATCCGTGAAAGCTGCAACCACGGCGGACCCGCAACCCGACGGCTGCGATCTTGGCGCCCTCTACATAAACGCCGGGGGCATGGGAGCGGGTGGAGGACGCGATCCCGTAGCCCCTCAGTAGAGCGACGACGGATTGTTCCAGGAGCTGCACGAGGCGTTTCACGCCGATTCCGGCGCGGGGCAGGTCGAGCAAAATGTAGGCGACGAGCTGTCCCGGACCATGATAAGTAACCTGGCCGCCACGGTCGGTTGCGATGACGGGGATACCGCCCGGATCGATGACATGCTTCGGACGACCGGCCTTACCCAGGGTGTAGACAGGTGGATGCTCCAGCAGCCAGAGCTCGTCGGCGGTGTCTGCGCCACGCCGGTCGGTGAAGGACTGCATGGCTCGCCAGGTGGATTCGTAGTCGCGAAGACCCAGGCGACGTACGATCAGGACCTCACGAGGATCGGTCATGCCCGGTAACAGCAATGCCCTTGGAATGAAACAGCAAACGTGGGAGCAATCGGATCAGTAACCCAAGGGACTCGAATACTGCCACTTTGGCGGACGAAAATCCATCCGCTGCGCCGGCAGAGGTTATTCCAAGCGAGAAACGAAAAAAGCGCCGGTGTCGGCGCTTTCTCGTGAGTTCCCAGGGGCTCGAAAACTCGGTGCTGGCGGCCACTGAAGAATTGGCCCAACTCTTTCATCTTCCTGAATCCCAATGGAGGCTTCCCGAGTTTTGTAAGTGGATTGCTGAGGGATTGAGTGCATCCTCAGACTTTTATCCATCCGCGACCGGAGCCACGGAGCCAGTCTGCCGGGGCTTGCGGAGGGAGTCTGGCGGCCCCGAATCCTGGTACGGCGCAGCGCGGTGCTTGCTGCGTAGCTTGCAAGCGGCGTGACGGGCGGACCGGGTGTCTCCGGTCTCCGGATAGACAAAAGACCCTGCACCTTGCGATGCAGGGCCTTGGATCAGAGGCCCCAGTCAGTTTGTCATCACCGGCTGGGGTCTGCTACCCGGAGGTAGTCTTGCAAGCCCGATTTATCGGGAATGTACCTATTATGGTTCCTGGACCTTATGGGATCAAGATGGATTTACCAACCCGAGGGCAATCATCACGCCCCGGCGGATCGCCCTCAGGTCATCGGCAATCACCCGTTCCGCAACATAAATGCGCTTTCCGTGCGGCCTCTTCCGGCCATCACCCGGTCAAAACGCCCTAAAGAAACGGTGGCCAACATATCGCACTTCGCCCAGGTCTCCTTCTTACTCAGCTTGCCAGGTAACGAGCGCGGATCCATCCGATGGTGGAAAGGCTCTACCGGGTTCGGCGCGGTGGTGCTCAGCGGCACGATGGTGCAAAGCAGGTTCGAGCGCCGGGGCCGTGGTGAGATCACCACTACCGACCGCCGTTTGATCATCTCCGGGGCCTTGAAACCGGTATTGAAGTCACACATCAGCACCATGCCGGGATGGAGATGAAATGTCAGCGGCATCTTTAGCGGACCACTGCTTCAGCGTCGAAAACCTGGTCGAGCCCTGAAGTATCCCCACAAATCAGCCTCTGGCTCCCACGCTGGAGAGACTGTGAAAGAATTCGCCCGTGCTTGCGGGCCTTGGGTTGCAGCACCTCGGAAGCCCGGAAAGCGGTGCCCAGGCGCTAAATCGGCGGTGTCTAGCCGCTGAGTGCCAGCTCCTGGATTTGTGGTGGGCAAGCCCATAAATAGCTAATAAAGTTTGAGCAGCAGGGCCAGCTCGAACGCCGGCTGACCCGCGGTGAGATCATCCTCGGTATTGGTAAAGCCCAACGCCTGCAGGTCGAGTGTGTTCACGTAAGCGTCGATCGCCCGAACCAGGTTGGTCTCGCTGACATAATCTTCGACCCGGGGCGGCAACAGGGCTCCCTGAGCTCGGGCTGTGCCTTGCTTGTATCGTCTCGCCATAATTGTCAGCCGATTGGATCTGGCTCGACCGCTGGTCTACCCTTTACTACCACCAACGGCGAATTCTTTCACAATCTCTGGAGCGTGGGAACGAGCCATTAGGGCATCGTGGCAGCTCATTCGCTCCATAACTCGTTGTTTTAGATTGCAATAATGTGGGGATACCTCAGGGTCGAGCCGGCTATTGGTGGTCACCGCCAAGACCTTTTTCCGAACGGCATCGGGTAGTGGTTAATATTTAAATGATTTGTTGGGCACGCCGCCGTCCCTGGCGGTTTTGCCCAACCTACGAGCTTCGCCCCTCTCCCACCGGGAGGGTGTCGCAAAAGGGTAGCGCAGGTGGGTAAACTACGACGAGCCAAGCTAACGCGTGGGTAGCAAGCAGCGATGCGAATTCGACAATCTGGGGCGGGCCTTGGCGCTGAGGCCCGCACGGACGCTGGTTGCTGCTCTTTGGCGCTGGATTCGGCGGCTCAGCCGGTGGGTGCGGGTTCAACTGGCTATTCCATCTCGGGTGCCGCGCTCAGGCCACCCGGCCTCTCGGTTGGCCCCTGTTGTCCTCGGTGGTCAGCGCTGATCGCGAGAAAGCCCTTTTACAACACCCTCTCCGGGAGAGGGGCGGGGTGAGGGGATCCAAAAAGAAACCGGGAGTGGTCGATGAACCGCTCCACGCGGTTCTATCCTCCATCCCGGCACGACCCTCGCGTGTGGTGAGCACCTGTCTGCGTGCAGGGACGCACCGGCAGGCGACGAACCGGAGCGGTCCAGCGGAAACTTTGGAGTGCGGCGGCGACTTTATCCCAGCATTAGTAGAAACCCGCGGTACCTGGTGTAACCGGGGCTGCCGGCATGTACACTGCAAACCCGCCGCCGCTTTGGATTTGGCGACGCCTCTATCCCCGGCAAAGGCGCTGCGGCCAGGGGAAAGCGCCGTCGCCGCGGCGCGTGTGGAGCTCGATGCCCAGGTTCTTGGCAAGTGCCGCTGGTATCCCCCGTCGCTGAGGTTCGATTCGGTCGCGCCGCTTTGCCGGCGCACTCCAAAGCAGGGCCGCAGGATGCGGTGAGCGCGGTAGAACCTTCAGGACGGCGCCATAGAGGAGACGCGAACCGCATCGATGGACTAATGGACTAACCGTATCGAAACGGAAGCCGTTGGTCTCCCCTCACCCGTTAGCACACTAGCCGGTAAGCTCTCCCCCTGCGGTGGAGATGGCAAATGACAACCAGAAAAATTAGTATGATTCGCCAGGGGACACATGGAGATCGGTGTAATGCTGGATCGGCTCGACCGCGGTGCAATCTCCGGCCGGCTGCGATCCGGTCGGGCATCCCGTCCCCACGCCCAGGAGCTGCCGGGGGCACCGCGCCGGGAACCCCGGCCAGCGGCGGTTCTGGTGCCTATGTTTCGATATCTGGAGGCCTGGCATCTGCTCTTCATCCGCCGTACCGAGTATCCGGGGGACCATCACAGCGGCCAGGTCGCCTTTCCCGGCGGTCAATGGGAGCCGGGGGATGCGGATGCCGCCGCGACGGCGCTGCGCGAGGCACGGGAAGAAATCGGGCTGGATCCCCGGCGGGTGGTGGTGCTGGGTGAGCTGCAACCGCTGCATACGGTGAGCAACTACCTGGTCACCCCGGTCGTAGGCGAGATCCCATGGCCGCTGGCGCTGAGGCCGGATCCGAGCGAGGTCGCGCGGGTGTTCGGTATCCCCCTGGCCTGGCTCGGGGATGCCGCTCACCGACGGGTGCTCACCTGGCCGGCGCCGGATCACCCCGAGGCCCGGGATGTGGTCTTCTACGACGAGTTCGACCAGGAGCTGCTGTGGGGAGTGAGCGCACACATCACCGTGGATTTTCTGGCTAGGCTTACTCGGGCTTGAGCACCAAACCCATACTGCCCGCAGAGAAGATCACGAGTACCTCAGTGCCAAAGTACCGATAACATCGGTTCGGTTCTATCATTGAGAATTCTGTTTTGCCGCAAATGAACGCAAATGGACGCAAAGAGAACCACGGATGAACACGGATGGAGACAAATCCGTGTTGATCCGTGTCGATCCGTGGTTCGATATAGTAAGGATTAGGTAGTTTATTAATCGAGAACGCCCCCTAGGCTTTCCGGTTTCAACCCTCTGTATGGCAAATGATATGACCGATTGTCCCGATCACCGCAGGCCGGCGTCGATTGCGCCCCTGGATGCCTGGTACGGCTCGACCCTGGGCCGGGAGCTGGCCGATCAGGAGGCCCGGTGCCTGGAACGCATGCTGCGGGACACCTTCGGCTATTATCTGCTCCAGGTGGGCGGGGGCACCGCCCTCTCGGAGGCGATCCAGGTCAGCCGCGTCCGCCGCCGCATTTTGCTCTTGCCGACTGCTGCCCCCTACTCCCTCGGATTACAAACGGTTGCCGTCCCTGAGCGGCTCCCCATTGCCGCCGATAGTGTGGATCTGGTGGTGCTTCCCCATACGCTGGAGTTCGCGGACGACGCCCGCCAGGTGCTGCGGGAGGCGGAGCGGGTACTGATCCCCGAGGGTCGGTTGGTGGTGTTCGGCTTCAACGCCTTGAGCCTGTGGGGTCTCTGGCGTCTGGTGCGACGCGGACAAGGCGGCCTACCCTGGTGCGGCAGGTTTCTGACCTCCTTCCGCATTTGTGACTGGCTGTCGCTGCTCGGCTTCAATATCGAGCTGCAGGAGACGATGATGTTCCGTCCCCCCTGGCGCCGTGCCTTGCTGCAGCAGTTCTCGTTTCTGGACACCCTGGGGCGGCGTTTCTGGCCGGTGTTCGGCGGTGTCTATGCCCTGCGGGCCGTCAAACGGGTATCCACCCTGACGCCGCTGCGGACCTCCTGGAAGAGCCGGCGGCCGGTGCTTGCCGCTGGGGCCGTGGAGCCCACCACGCGGGAGACCGCTACCCGCAGCGTCGGACTCGGTAAAACGGCGGAAGGGACCCGTGTCTGAGCCCGTATCTGAACCAGTAGAGGTCTTCAGCGACGGGGCCTGCCAGGGCAATCCGGGCCCCGGTGGTTGGGGTGCGCTGCTGTGCTACGGTGCGCATGAGAAGGAGCTCTGGGGGGGAGAGGCCGGCACCACCAACAACCGCATGGAGCTGATGGCCGTGATCCGGGCCCTGGAAACCCTGCAGCGTCCCAGCCGGGTACGGGTCACTACTGACTCCCAATATGTGAAGCAAGGCGTTACGGCCTGGATGGCCCGCTGGAAGCGCAACGGCTGGCGCACCGCGGACCGCAAGCCGGTCAAGAACCGGGATCTGTGGGAGCGCCTGGATCAGGCGGTCGCGCGGCACCAGCTCGAGTGGCGCTGGGTACGGGGTCACGCCGGACATCCCCAAAACGAGCGGGCGGACCGGCTCGCCAAGCGCGGGATTCCCAAGGGTTGATGTGTCGTTCTTTATCGCAGATTACGGCGGGTTTCACAGCTAAGAAGCTGCCTGGTTAAAAGCAATCCTGAATGATTCGGCGCGGTTTGGGGGACCGGACGTGTTGCGTTTCGACGCCCAACGGCTCATTGAGCGACGGCCAGGTCCGTACCAGCGTCTCAACGCAACCTACACCCAGATTACCCCCGCGCTGCCGGCCCGCGCGGCCTCGCGTTAAGTGTTGGTTGGGTTAGGCGCGCGGTTCGATCCCGAAACCCAGTGACAGGGCTGAACGCGCCCTAACCCAACACGCCGGACTGGTCCCAACGCAGGAGGGATCTTTTCCCACAACCAACGCCAAATAACCCAGGACTGCGCCCGGACCGGCACGGCGCCGAACGCGGCGTAACGCAACCCGACGCGAGGATCCGTTTTAACCAGACAGCTTCTTAAAATCCAACCACTACCGTGAAGGGAAACAAACTGCATCGCCGAAACCGACAGCCAGCTGCGGGACAGCCCGGATCGGATTGAGTATGGGAAAATCGACCTGGGGCAATCACTCCCGGCAGAAACGCTCCAGCCGGCGGGAACCGGTTTGGACCTCTTCGCCGGAGGGGAGGCGCCCGTCCGGTCTTCGCAGCCAGGCCGTGATGTCGGCCATCACACGCTCACCCTGCAGGTCGCGGGTCAACATATGCCAGCCCTCCCGATAGAGCAGGATGCGGATGTCCCGCCGATCCGCCGGTATCAGGTCCAACAGGGTGCAGAAAGCACCGTCCGGGATGATCTCGTCATGCTCCCCATAAAGTACCAGGGTCGGCCCAGGCAGTCGCCCGGCCCTGGTCATCGCCAGATCCATGAGGTTCGTGACCCCCCACAGGGCATCGACTCGAGTCCCCCTGATGACGAGCGGATCGGCGCGGTAGGCGCGGAGCATGTCGGTATTGTCCGACGGCCGAATCCCGAGTCCGCTGCCGGTCAGCTCGAGGAAGGGAAGCGTGTAGGCTACCAGCTTGAGCGCCCAGCGCTGAATCGGGTGCATGGTAGCGCGGGACCAGATTGCCGGTGCCATTAGCACGATGCCATCCACTCCCGTATCTGCCTGCGCCGCAGCGGCCATGATCACCGCGCCGCCCATGCTCTCCCCGAGCAGAAACAAGGGGAGCCCCGGATAGCGCTCCCGCAGCAGCTTGGTCAGCGTCTTCAGGTCGGCGATCAAGCGTTCCTCTCCACCCCAGCGCCCGCGCTGGGCAGTGGCGCCGAAGCCGCGTTGGTCGTAGGCGAAGGTCAGTACGCCCTGGGTTGCCAGGTAGGGACCCAGGGTCGCGAAGGCGTTGCTGTAGTCGTTAAAGCCGTGGAGCGCGAGCACCAGGGCCTGCGGCCGTTCGACGGCGTCCCAACGCCGCAAGGGTAGGCGGTAGCCGTCGGCCATGATCGCCGCCTTGACGCCGAGGCGGGCCTGGCCTGATACGCCGGCGGATTCCTGCTGCTGCGGCGAGGTGCAGCCGGTAATCAAGGCGGCGATAATGAGGTAGATGATCGGATGCCCCATCCAGCATAATCGTGATGCGGCTTTTGCCTTTGGCCTCCTCCTGTAATCTGGCAAGGTGCGGGATCTCCTTAGCGCGCTTTGCTTGTGAGAAGTCGTACTCGTCACGCATAGTGCTTGGCCTCTTTCCGAGTTGATTTGCGGGCGGAGATGAGGCGGATGCACGCTTCGCCCTGCAGTGTATACACGACTTCCTGGAATTCGGGCTCTCCGATGGGCGTATGCGGATTCGGTTCGCTTGCAAGACGACTATGGCACCATCAAGAAGCTCACGATGATACCGTTCGAGTACCAGCAAGCAATATTTCCCCTGCTCCCTGGCGCGAATGTCTACCAGGCGGACGATGCCGTTGTGCAGCTGCCCCTTGACGATGGCCAACTCTCCGAAGTCCTTGTCCAAAGTAATCAAGATCCGTTGTCTCGGCAAGCAAGGGCTATGATCTCCTCATCTCTCATGCGTTGTTTCCTCATATCCCCGAACCCTTGCCATGCTGGTGCAATCCTCGACATCCTTTTCGGGCCGCGGGATCAAGGGCCCTACCCGACCGCCGGAATCAAGTTTTCAGCGGCGTAGTTGAGGAACAACAGTATGCCGAGCAGCAGAAAGAAATAGAGGATCAGCAGGCTGTAGGCCGGCCGCCACAGAGGCCCGCGCTCGAACAAGCCGCTGCCGCCCAGGGTATACCTGCGGATGGTCTGTGCGTCTCCGTCCGGGTTGCTCCCACCGGAGCGAACGGAGAAGCGGAACCCCGTTGAACCGCCGGCGCTTCCGGCACGGATCCGCACCAGGCTGATGGCGAAGGTCACCGCGACCGCAACCAGTAAGCCGGTGAAGTTCCACCACATCCAGAACACATCCGGGAGAAAAATCCACAGGTAGAGATTAAAGGCGACGCCGCTGATGATACCTGCGAACATGCCCACCGCCGTCGCCTTGCGCGAGAGTACGCCCACCAGAAAGGCAGCCAGGATGGGCCCGTAGAAGGCCGAGCCGATCTTATTGATACTCTCGATGATGGTATCCGAGATGCCGCCGACCACGAATGCAAAGCCGGTGATGACCAGGCCCCAGAAGACGGTCGTGACCTTGCTGAGCAACAGGATGCGTCGCTCGGCGAGGGTGCGGCCCCGCTCGACGAAATCGCGCATGGTGGCGGCGGACAGGGAGTTCAGTGCCGAGTCGAGGCTGGACATGGAGGCGGCCAGCAGAGCGGAGATGAGCAGCCCGCGAATGCCGACGGGGAGCTCGTGGAGGACGAATGCCGGAACCAGAAAATCGTATTTCTGCCCCTCCAGAGACTGCTGGAGATCCGGTGAGACCATAAAGGCCGCCCCCAGCGTGAGCCCCATGATGACGTAGCCGAGGGTCAGGGGAAAGCGGGCGAAGCCGTTGAGATAGAGGGAGCGGCGGGTGTCGGCGACACTCGATGCCGAGAGCTCGCGTTGAACCTGGCTCTGATCGGCGCCGTAGTAAGACATGTAGAGAAAAAACCCGCCCACCAGAAAGCCCCAGAAAGGCGCCGCGGACTCCCCGGACAGACCCCAGGTCAGATCCAGGGCCTGCCAGCGGTCCGCGGGTATGAGCGAGAACACCGAGTCCATGCCGTCCAGGTGCTCCAATGCGAAGCCGATGATGATGAATACCCCGGCAAGCAGGATAAGGCTCTGGACCACGTCGGAGTAGATGACCCCCTTGATACCGCCGATGGTGTCGTAGATCAGGGTGATCAGCCCCATGGTCAGGATGGTGATCCACAGCTCCAGATCCAGAATCACGGCCAGCACCAGGCCGCTGGCGTACAGACCCACACCGGTGCCGAGGGCGCGGCTGAGGAGGAAGACGGCACTGAGGAGATAGCGGACGGAGGGCCCGAAGCGATGCTCCAGATATTCATAGACACTGATCAGCCCGAGTTGGCGGAAGAAGGGGAGCAACAACATGGCCACGCCGATCATGGCCAGGGGTACCGCGAGCTCATACTGTAGCCAGGTGAGCCCGCCGCCGGGCTTTAGGGCGACGAAGGCCGGGATCGAGATGAAGCTGATGGCCGAGGTCTGGGTCGCCATGGTGGACAACCCGATGGCCCACCAGGGTAGGTTGCGCCCGCCCACATAGTAGTCTGCTTGGGACTTCTGGCCCCTGGCCAGGAATAGGCTCAGACCGATCATGGCGGCGGCATAGAAGGTGACGATTGTCCAGTCGAGTGAAGTCATGCTGGATATCCTGTCGCCCGGTCAGGACCGGATGGCGGTTGCTGAGGCTCTTCGCGCATTATAGCCAGCCCGGGCGAGTGCCCGGTCGCCCTGAACTCCCGATGCAGCCACCGGAGAGAGATTGCGGATCCATGGAACCGAGTGATAGAAAGGGACTAAATTTCTTCTATATATTCTTCCTTGCGCTTCCCCAAGTGTCGCCCGGGGATGTCATGACGGCACACAAGCTTGTCACCTACTTCAACAGTTTTTGCATCAACCATATTCTCCTTACCAAAGAATCGCACGCTATCAGAAAATTGCACCGTACTTGAAAGCACCTGATTACCGCATGTGCACTGGACCTGGAGCAACTCCCGGCGTTCAATTTTAACCCTTCCTACCGAGATAACCCGCATCCCTTCACGAGAATAGACGGGAATTTTATCACCTGCTTTCAATTCACTCAAATAGCATGTTTTGCCTTCCTCCAGTAATAAATATTGATGGAATGCTCCTGCATTAACTCTAAATGGTCTGGCAGGATAGGTAGTAGTAGGCACACTTTCGGATAAGGATAACAAATAGCCGTATCCGGTATCACCGACGAACACGCCCTCCGTTGGGGCGAGCGCATCAACAAAATCGATGCAGACCCTTAACCCTTCTCCCATTGGTTTAATGTGAGTTACATCACAGTATTCTATGGTTTCCATCATTTTTATACCCATAATCTGAACGACTCTACATATTCTTTCATAGCTCTTTTCTCGTGTACCGCTGCCACTCGGGCAGAAATAAGTCGTATCGCTGAATCTCTATCCTTATGGACTGCAACGCAATGCCATCCGGTCGACAAACAAGAGGAGAAACGACGAATCACGCGAATCCGCGCGAATGGATGCGCGCCGATTCGCGCGCTTCGTCATTTTCTCTTCCGCATCCTGATCGACCACGACCAGCGGTCAGCAGCTAACTTAATGGCATTGGACTGCAACGAGAAGGTGTTGTTTTTCAGATAAGCCAATTGTTACGTACCTCTCTTCCATTTCCGCGTTCAACGGATCCGGAACAGAAAGAGGATCCGATAGAAGAGTACTGGCTTCCTCAAAAATTATATCAGCCATCTCCGAAAATATAGTTTAAATCAATCTCGACTTCTTCAAATGGTGGTATTCTTGCTTTGTCAAAAGGTTTTTCAACCCTATACTCTACAGAAAGGGTAACACGATATTTTTCGTCAACAAGTTCATAAGCGATCAGCGCCTTATCTTCTGGAGAAATGACCCAATAATACGAAACTTTGTTACGTTGCAATAACATAAAGTTATGAAATAAATCTTTCCTTTCATGTCCCGGTGAAGTAATCTCACAAACCCAATCCGGTGTCATCCGCCTGATTGCCGTTTTCAGTACTATCGGGTAACCCTCGCGTTTCGCCCGTAGCAAGATTCCCAGCGAGCCAGTCAGCTTCAGTCCGCACAGGCGCGCAACCCGCCTGCCGGCTATCTCGTCGATGCAAACCGTGGGGATTTTATGGTCCAGTGCATACTGGATGACCGATGCCTCACCAAGATCCAGGTTGTTGCGCAGCAACGGTGGAATCGTTGCAACGGGAGCGTCTAGGATCATCAGCCCACGCGCAGCATTGAACTGCTCGACCGCAAAGGTTGCGGCACCCTTCGCGCGGATCTCCACGGCAACTTCATATGGAACGTGCACAGTTCCATACAGACTGTCCAGCAGATGAAGATCATTCAGCGCGGCTGCCAATGCAATGATCGGCCCCGTGTTCATGACGATCTCCTTCTCGTTATGCATCTTCGGCATCGAGTGCGAGCTCTTCATCGCTGATGTCGATCATCGGCACGCCGTAGCGGTGGAGCTCCAACAGAAACGCCGCCCGATCCATACCGGCCAGTTGAGCCGCTATGCCGGAGGAGAGCCGCTTGCACTCGAACAGCTTCGCTGCCATTGCCATCCGGGCCTCGCGCTCGAATTCCTCAGGCGTCTCCTGCAGGAGATCAGGCAGGTTGTCGGGCAACGAGATGACTAGATTCATTTGACTTCGAAGTTTCGGATCACCGCATCCTAGATCTGCTCCGTGGACTCGAATCCCGCTCGATCCAGATCGGCAGTGTAACGATTTATCCGCTCAATGGCTTCCAAGATGTGCCCAAGATAGTCACCTGGACAGGGGTCGGCATGATTAGTCATACGGGTACTGCCTCGCTCAGCACCTTCTCACGGAAACTATCGGGAAGGGCGTTCGGAGTAAGCACATCTACCTCGACGCCGAGCAACTCCCCCAACTCGTAGTGGATCGCCCCAATATCGAAGAGCGTCATGTGTCCGTTGGGATCGATCAGAAGAGCAAGATCACTGCCCTCGTCATCCTTGCCATACAGCACGGATCCAAACACCCTGGCATTCCCTGCGCGGTGGCTTGCGATGATACGCCTGATCTCAGCCCAATGCCGTATCAGGGCTTGTGATGATTTCATGCTCTTTCATATCTTCTATGTAAAATTGCCGGAACCGTGGCCAAGCATATAGTGCCTCTGGATTAAAATCTTGCCCATCAGGCCACTCTAGGTTCCCTCCATCATTTAGCTTCACCCGACGAAAATATGCTGGATCTTTAAGCTGCTTCATCCATCCTTCGCCTATTACAGGCTCAAAATCGATAGTCTCTGTTTTTCCATCCTTAAAGGTAATATCAATTACATAGTCTTCTTTGATTTTAAAGCTCACTATTACCCATTTTTCTAAATCTGCCATGATTTTCTCCTAACTCAGAGGATCGATTTTTGAAAAGCTTGGAGTCGTTGTTGATGTGTTAAGCATACTCCAGTTTCGCCTTAGTTCATTCTTTCTAAGCTCAATCCATGCTTCTACGAGCTTTCTTTCCTTGTTTGGAAATCTGCCTTCTATCAACTCTGCTGTTTCTATATTGAACACCGCTTTTTGGCCGGCATAGTCAGCGTGTATATGGGGATAGTGATGCTTTCCACCTATTTCCCTATACATGTAAATTATGATTCCAAAGAACCTACATAATTCCGGCATGTCTATCTCTCTTAAGTTTCAGGTTGATCCGGTTAAGCTGAAGGAACCTTGAAAAATTCGGTAGTGTTTTAACTTCGTTTTTTCTGGTTTATAGGGTGTATCAAAAAACCCTGTAACAGGGAGTTTCTAAGATTAGACTTCTGACTGCATGTCGAGTTCAGTTGGGGTTCGTTCCTCACCTCAACCTACGCGGACTTTACTTGGCTAGCGCCACTGGATAGTTCGGATGCTTTGGATTGGCGATGAGTTGTCGTCGCCGAGGATCGACGACCAAATCCATTGCTTCCAAAGGCAATGCGCCCAATAAGGATTCATCACCAATCACAACCGCTTCCGTGACATAACTACGGTTTCCAAAGGCAACTTCGATTGGTGCGATTTTCGGTACTTTGTATTGATGACCATCGGCCAAAGTAACTACCTGCCGGCGCGCTTCGGTAAGCTCGAAGCCCAGCTGTAAAGCGACCTCCTCCGTGACGCAAAGAAAGGTTGCACCAGTATCCACTAATGCATTGATTTCCATACTCTGATAGTTGAAGAGATTAGTCAGATGAACGGTAGCATAGGTTAATCCCATAGCACCTACCCCTTTAGCAACACCTATGGCAAAAAAGTTTTGGCCTTGTCTTAAGGGCACCTTTTATCTTTTAAGAATTCGAAGCGCCGCCTCTCCATCAGGCGATGATTTCGTTGATGCCGATTTGTTACGCACTAATTGCCACCAGCGGCCCAACCTGATTCTTTGGTTCATGGACCGACAAATCGTAAGTAATGTAGGTTGGGGTGAGGAACGAACCCCAACATTCGATTCATCACCGCGTAGGCGGTCACATCAATGGCGGATAAGGAGACAAGCTGCCGAATGCGCTCGACAATCCAGCCGCGGCGGTGGTTGAAATTCAACCCGTAGGCTGGGTTGAGGAACGAAACCCAGCTTCTATGGGCGCGCTTGGTTTGCCGAGTCTCGTCCCTCGACCCAGCCTACGGGCTCAACTTGATTCTTTGGTTTATGAACTGATAAATCGTGAGTTGCCTGAAGGTTGAGCCAAAACTCCGGTGATGTATTAAAAGCCTGAGCAAGTAGCCAAGCAGTGTCAGGGGACACTCCCCGCTTACCCCTGATAATTTCATTAATCCGCTGCACGGGAATACCGATATGTGCTGCAATCGCTTTTTGTGACAATCCCATTGGTTCAAGAAACTCCTTGAGTAATATGATCCCCGGATGGGTTGCTAGTCTATGAGATGGTATCATATCGCTGTCTCCAATGATTCATTAATGATAGTCGATGATTCGGACTTCATGGGCGTTCGAGTCTTGCCACCGGAATACGATGCGCCATTGAGCATTAACGCGAATGCTATGGAAACCTTTGAAGTCTCCTTTCAGTGCTTCCAATCTGTTTCCAGGCGGTGATCTGAGATCATCCAACGACTGAACTGCATTGAGTACGTCCAGCTTGTAAAGCGCGGATGCAATGAGCTGCGAAGGTAGTTGCCTGACGCGAGCACTTGATATGCTGTGGTACAAATCCGATGTTGCTTGATTTCCAAATGACACGATCATGCGCAGAGATTAACGCTTTCACGGAATCCATGCAAGGGTTTCCGGCTTACGGTCTCGGTTTTCCATGGCCTACACGTTTCCCTTACAACTTCATGTAAGAATTCGCGCAAAAGAAATGAAGCCAGGGAATCGATCACTACTCGTGCGCTCAAGATAGTCCGTCTCGCAGTTCCCTTACCTGCTTTGCAAACCCCGGTAGGTCGGTTTCAATCGTGTCCCAGGCGATACCCAGGTCCACTTTGAAATAGCCATGTGCGAGGGCATTGCGCATTCGTATGCAAATCTCCAAGGCACATTCGTGTGTTCACGGGCGAATTCAGGATATCGCCGCTCGATATTGCGCGCAGCCTCGCCGATGATCTCGAAATTTCGGATCACCGCATCCTGAATCCGCTCTGTGGACTCGAATCCCGCTCGATCCAGATCGGCAGTGTAACGATTTATCCGCTCAATGGCTTCCAGGATGTGCCCGAGATAGTCACCTAGACGGAGGTCGGCAGTATTAGTCATACAGGTACTGCCTCATTCAGTACCTTCTCACGGAAACTGTCGGGAAGGGCGTTGGAGGTGAGTACGTCCACCTCGACACCGAGCAATTCCCCCAGCTCCAATATCGAAGAGCGTCATGTGTCCGTTCGGATCGATCAGAAGATCAAGATCACTGTCTTCGTTATCCTCGCCATGCAGCACAGATCCAAACACCCTGGCATTCCCTGCGCGGTGGCTTGCGATGATGCGCCTGATCTCAGCCCAATGCCGTATCAGGGCTTGTGATGATTTCGTGCGCTGTTTCTCGCAAATAGCACCTACCCCTTTAGCAACACCTATA
>NZ_SMSC01000149.1:0-477 GCF_004359955.1 Candidatus Thiosymbion oneisti | reverse complement strand
GCGGCCAACCGTGATTTCGTCGTGCTGTGCCAAGAGCTGGAGCGGCTGGGCGCAGAAACGATCGGCATTGACGGTTGGTTTTCTCACGCCAGCGCCAGTGACGCCAGCATCACGCCGAAGAAGGGCTTGGAAGCTGAACTGAAGCAGATCGAGCCTGATCTGGACGCCGATCCCCAGTGCTTGGATGCCAACGACGCGCAGGAAAACCAGGCCGGCGATCTGTTGGGTGAAGACCCCACACTGGCGAGCAAGTTGGAGGAACTCAAGGCGCGCCAGGCACGCCAGCAGGCACAACTCAAGCAGCTCGAGGAGCGTGGTGAGACCCAGCGCTCCCGTACCGACCCTGATGCGCGGGCCTTGAACAAAGGCAACCAGCACGTCACCGGCGACAACGTACAAAGCGGCGTGGATCACAAACACCAGCTCATCGTGCATCACCAGGTCACCAACGCCGGCAATGATCAGAACCAGCTCAGA
>NZ_SMSC01000148.1:0-492 GCF_004359955.1 Candidatus Thiosymbion oneisti | reverse complement strand
GAATTGGGGAGAAAATGTGGGCAATTGACTGCGCTTCGTATTGCCAGATGGCCTTGTTCGAGCTGTCTTGGGCCTTTTCAGGCGGCAGCAGGCGCACCTTCCCTGCCTTTGGTGAGCTGCAGGTAGCGCACCAGATTGTAGGTCAGGTTCATCAACCCGATCTTCATCTTGGCCCGAGCTAAACCAATGGTGCGGATGAATTTTCCACCCAGGCTGTTCTCCTGGAAGCCAAAGACGTGCTCGACACGGGAGCGGATCTTCGAGCGCTGGCGGTTGTTCGCCTGCTGCTCGTGACTGAGCGGTCGGTTGCGCTGACCCTTCTCGCAGATGTGACTCTCATAGCCGGCATCTTGCAGCACCTGCTCGGTCTCTTCACTGCGGTACGCGCTATCAGCCCAAACCTGAGGATCCACGTTGTCAGGATCGATGAGGTCATCAAACACGCGGCTGTCATGCACATTCGCCGGCGTCGTCTTGAATCGGCGGATAAGT
>NZ_SMSC01000147.1:0-493 GCF_004359955.1 Candidatus Thiosymbion oneisti | reverse complement strand
TGCAGGAAGAGTTTCAAACAGATCTCGTGCATTTTAACGCATTTGGAAAAAGATAACGTCTTACGCACGAAGCGTGCTAAATGCTGTCGCAAGGTATTATTCCAGCGCTCAACATGGGCCGTCTCTCCAGTTTCTTTGCCGACAGGGTTATGTTGCTCATTCGGAATAACGGCTTGATAAGCTTTCCAATAGTCGGTGAAAACAATCGCTTTTTTATAAGCGAATGGTATGCGATTCCAGAGTATTTGGCATGTCTTTTCACTGCGATCACCACAAGCATAAGCAACAACTTCTCGGGTCTCTCTGCTCAATGCGATCCATGTCCAAATTTTGTTATCTTTTTCAAAGAGATAAGACCATAATTCATCCATTTCCAACACCGGTGTTTGTTCCGGACCAAGAGGTGTCAGCGTCGCTTCAAGAGGAGGAAGCACCGCCGCTTTTTCTTTTAACCAAGCACTCAATGTTTGACGACAAACCCTATGCGTACGTT
>NZ_SMSC01000146.1:0-497 GCF_004359955.1 Candidatus Thiosymbion oneisti | reverse complement strand
TAAATACGCCAGAAAACATGAAAATAATCCGCAATTCACTTTTGGCACCGGCAAGGTAAGCGTCCTGGGCGGATTCGCAAGCGCCACAGCGCTATTCGTGGTCGCTTTGGTCATGTCCGTCGAATCGATACAGCGCCTATTCGACCCGCAAGCTATTCACTTCAATGAAGCCATCGGGGTGGCGATACTCGGTTTGCTTGTCAATATTGCCTGTGCTTATATTTTGCAAGGTCATCATGGTCATGCTCATGAACATCATCACCATGACCATAATCTGAAGGCGGCCTATTTTCATGTCTTGGCCGATGCCCTGACCTCATTATTGGCAATCGTGGCACTTTTTTCCGGAAAGCTATTCGGTTGGAATTGGCTCGATCCGATCATGGGCATCATCGGTGCTTTGGTGATAACCCGTTGGTCATTTATCTTATTGAAAGAAACCAGTCCCATTTTATTGTCCCAGCCCGCTAGTCCAAAACTATGCACTTTAGTGCAAG
>NZ_SMSC01000145.1:0-498 GCF_004359955.1 Candidatus Thiosymbion oneisti | reverse complement strand
CAAATTTATAGTAAATGAGCGTTACAACTTCTTGTTTTAGATTGAAATAATGTGGGGATACGTCAGGGTCTGTCCCCGTTTCCCCCGAGAGGGAAGGTCAAGTCAAACAAGATGGGTGTCCTTTTATTCGGGCGATAAAACGGGCGGTGAGGGAGGCGGGAATCAGTAAGCCGGCGAGCTGTCATTCGTTGCGCCACAGTTTCGCAACGGCGTTGCTGCAGAACGGTTATGACATCCGGACTGTCCAGGAGCTTCTAGGACACAAGGACGTGAAGACCACCATGATTTATACCCGCAGGGGAAAGGGGTCAGGTCTTGACCTGTGCCTTCAAGGGTCACGGATCAAGACCTGACCCCGTTCCCCCGCGTTCCCCCGCTCTCGAGACGCGCTGCCGGCTTGCGTTCGACAACCCCTTCTCGGCGTTGACAAGTCATGGCCTGCACATCATCTTGATTCAGGTCTAATTCGCGTGATATTAATTTGCGCCCAACTTTAGT
>NZ_SMSC01000144.1:0-502 GCF_004359955.1 Candidatus Thiosymbion oneisti | reverse complement strand
TGGCCAGTGCTGTTGGTCATGTTAAAACTTAGATATTAACCACTACCCGAGCAGGTAGCCTCTGGTTCGGCAAACCTGCGATGCCGAAAAGGGAGAAATCATCTATGGGTTGTAGGCGCAGCCATTGCCTGAGCCCGCAGATCGCCTTGGAGAGTGTCGACTTTGGTAACCGGTCATAGACATCGGCCGGTATCGAGCACCGCGCGGATGCGGGTTTCGAGGTTTTGAACGTCTTCGGAACAGAGTGCTCGGACGCGTTTATAGTTTGCCGCAGCCTCCTTTCCGAGCACGTCACGGCCCTTCGCTGCTGCAGCGTAGACCCCGCGTTGTTCTGCAAAAGGATTGTAATAGATTTCCTTCGGATTACATTCCGCACGTATTCCGGCCCAAGCCTATTCCTTCGGTAGATCCGGCATTCCCGCCAGGATCCGTACCTCTATCTCCTGCCAAGCGTTTTCTGCGATTAGATGTCGGGTCTCGGATGACTGCATAGGATCCAGCC
>NZ_SMSC01000143.1:0-508 GCF_004359955.1 Candidatus Thiosymbion oneisti | reverse complement strand
GCTCATCCGCCGGTTCAAGACGACGCCGGCGAATGTGCATGATAGCCAGGTGTTTGACGACCTCGTCGATCCCGACAACGTGGACCCGGCGGTGTGGGCTGACAGCGCGTACCGCAGTGAAGAAACGGAGCAGGTTCTGCAAGACGCCGGCTACGAGAGTCATATCTGCGAGAAAGGTCAGCGCAACCGACCGCTCAGTCACGAGCAGCAGGCGAACAATCGCCAGCGTTCGAAGATCCGCTCCCGCGTCGAGCATGTCTTTGGCTTCCAGGAGAACAGCCTGGGCGGGAAATTCATCCGCACCATTGGGTTAGCTCGGGCCAAAGTCAAGATCGGTTTGATGAACCTGACCTACAACCTGATGCGCTACCTGCAGCTGACCAAAGGTAGGAAAGGTGCGCCTGCTGTTGCCTGAACAGGCCAAAGACAGGCCGAACAGGCTACCTGGAAAAGTGAATCGCAGGGCATTACCCACCTTTTCGCTCCCAGTTCGGCATAAGTCCGTAGT
>NZ_SMSC01000142.1:0-514 GCF_004359955.1 Candidatus Thiosymbion oneisti | reverse complement strand
CTGGATGAGCAGCCGGTCCAGTTGATTCAGGAAACGCGCCAGCCGCTCCCCGCCGAACCGGGTCAGCCGGCGCGCTACGATTATGAGTACGAACGGGTGGGAACAGCCGTTAACTTTATGCTCACCGAACCCTTGGGCGGACGCCGTAAGGTCAGTGTACGTTCCACCAAAACGGCGCTTGATCTGGCCGAAGAGATCAAAACGCTGCGGGATGTCGATTATGCCAATGCCGAGCGGGTAGTCTTGGTGTGGGACAATTTGAATACCCACACCCCGGCCTCGCTGTACAAAGCCTTTCCACCCGAGCAAGCGCGGCGTTTGCTCGACCGCTTGGAGATCCACTACACCCCCAAGCATGGCAGTTGGTTGGACATCGCCGAGATCGAACTGAGCGTCTTTAGCGAGCAATGCCTTAACGCATCCCGGATCTGGAAACGCTCCGCCGCGAGGCTGCCGCCTGGGCCGAGCGGCGAAATCAGGAACAAGCCGGCGTTGACGGGCAGTTCACCACCGA
>NZ_SMSC01000141.1:0-514 GCF_004359955.1 Candidatus Thiosymbion oneisti | reverse complement strand
TACCTAGTTTCGACCGATGTTGCTGGTTGCCACCCGATCCCCTGTTTTCGACATAGATTGCAAGTTCATAGCGGTGATAATAAGCGTGCTGGTAGACCCTGGTAGCATCGCTTAGGAGGTACCCGATGAACAAAAAATATATTGTGCGTCTGACGGAAGAAGAACGGGCGCAGCTCAGCGAGTTGGTCAACAAAGGCCAGGCCGCAGCATACAAGATCAAGCACGCAAATGTTCTGCTCAAGGTCGATGCCAACGGACCGGATTGGAATGATGTGCAAGCTGCAGAAGCCTTTTCGTGTGCGCCGCGAACCGTGTCCAGTCTGCGCGAACGCTGTGTCGAACACGGGCTTGAAGCCGCACTGGAGCGCAAGAAGCAGGCTCGCCCGTCACGGGAACCGATTCTGGATGGCGAGCAAGAAGCACGTCTCATCCAGCTGGCTTGTAGTGAACCCCCAGCCGGGCGTGCGCGGTGGACATTGCGGCTGTTGGCCGCAGAGTTGGTGACCCTGGAGGT
>NZ_SMSC01000140.1:0-517 GCF_004359955.1 Candidatus Thiosymbion oneisti | reverse complement strand
ACCACCCGCTTCGACTCCGCCGAGCACTTGACCGACACCATCAAACGCTACGTCCAGGTCTATAATCACCACATCCCGCAAAAAGCATTAAGCCTCATTCCTCCCCTTCAGGCCATGAAAAACTGGTATCAAAAACAACCCAATTTGTTCAAAAAACGTGTCTATAATCTGGCGAGACTTGACATCTAGCGAACATGCAACCGACAGCTTCTCCGCCGTAACTAACAGACGACGCTGCAAGCCAGCCTGAGATGTCGGGTTACGGCGCGTTCAGCCACGGTTGCCCACGCCCGCATCGTAAGGCGCGCCTAACCCAACCTACAAAACTTGATTTAGACGCTCCAGCGTCGGTAAACGGCCAGGTAAGCCAACCGCCGGCGCCTGTAAACACAGAGAGACACAGTCCGCTGGAGCGGCCACACTTGCGTTCCCACGCTGGAGAGATTGTAAAAGAATTCGCGCTTGGTCGTGGCAAGGGTAAACTACCAGCTGAGCTCGAACCGAGGGGCAGACCTTC